>CAZCHZ010000018.1:0-13093 GCA_964498615.1 uncultured Legionellaceae bacterium
TAGTGACTGGCGTTCAGACGTGTGCTCTTCCGATCTATTTACGTTGCCCACCGGGCTTTGATAAACCCAATGCTGCAAGTGATGTTGAATGTATTCTGCGCTCATGTTTTCCTATAGACCATCCCTTGTCTTGTTTGGAATCAAAGCCCACAGAGACGCAACTTGGCTTGCAATCAAGCCAAAAAATAACGCCTGTGGATTGAGTCTACCACCTCGAAAGACAAGCGTAAACATAAGAACAGCAAATAAAAATTTGGCTATTTCACCCAGGTAAAACCTATGTATAATATGCCTTGGCTTAGAACAAGCAACCGAACTTAAAAATATCCACATAAAAAGTAAGGTAGGCAAAATATCGATGCTGGATCCCAGCAAAACAGAAAAGGCAATTCTGCTTCCTTGAAAAAAGTAAGCAATGCTACTGATGATAAGGGCAATCCCCAGCTTACACTTTATTAAGGTAAATACTTCTTGTTTATTTAATATGTGCCAAAATCCCGTCTAATTCATCCAAACTGTTGTAATGGATCACAAGTTTTCCCTTACCATGCTCGCCCTGTACTATTTGGAGACTTGCCCCCAGGATATCTTCCAGAGAATGCAAAAGACGCTGCACATCCGGATCAACTGCCGCCCGCTTAAGCAGGGAACCTTTATTTTCCAATCCTTTAGCCACTAGCCTTTCGGTTTCTCTGACAGACAGTTTTTTACTCGCTGCAATATGGGCAAATCTGGCTTGTTCACTTCCTCTCACACCCAACAGCACTTTTGCATGCCCTACTTCAAGTGCCCCTTTGTTTAATAAGATCTTGACCTCCTCATCTAAAGTGAGGAGCCTCAAAAGATTGGTGATGGTGACACGAGATTTACCCACACTTTCAGCAACCTGCATATGGGTGAGCCCGAATTCTGTCGACAAACGCTCCAGGGCTGCCGCTTCTTCAAGTGGACTTAAATCCGCGCGTTGAATATTTTCAATAAGACCCATCGCAAGCGCCACCTCGTCGCTCACCTCTTTAACAATCACCGGGACTTTATCTAGACCCGCAAGTTGCGCTGCCCTCCATCTTCTCTCACCTGCAATAATTTCATAATTATCCTTCTCTGCGACCCTCACAACCAGGGGCTGTAAAATTCCTTGTGCACGTATTGATTCTGCAAGCGATTCCAAGTCTGCTTGCTTAAATTCTCGTCTTGGTTGATAACGCCCCGGTATTAAACGTGTGATAGCAACTTCCAAAATACCGCTAGAAGACGATTTAGGTGCCAGACTTGATTCTCTTGCCCCCACAAGCAAAGCATCTAAGGTTCTACCCATCACCTGCTTTTTTGCCACAATTAGCCCTCTGTCGTCTCAGTTTCAAGCTTGTTTCCGCCTGGATCTTTTACTTTTACTTTCTGATCTTTTTTCAAAAGTTCTTTAGCCAAAGAAAGGTAAGCTTCCGATCCACGCGAACCTTTATCATACATCAATACGGGTATACCGTGGCTAGGGGCCTCTGCCAAACGTATATTACGTGGAATAACTGACTGATAAACGCGGTTTCCGAAATGTGCAATTAATTGTGCAGAAACTTCTGTAGAGAGACGATTACGAGGATCGTACATAGTACGAACAATGCCCTCAATAACTAAGGCGGAATTCAAACTTTCTTTTACTTGCTCTATGGTATTTACCAAAGCAGAAAGACCTTCCAAGGCATAATATTCGCATTGCATGGGAATGATCACTGAATCTGCAGCAACCAAAGCATTTAAAGTTAACATATTTAAAGAAGGCGGACAGTCGATCAGTATGAAATCATATTTTTCTCGAAGTGGATCCAAGACTTTTTTAAGGTTACGTTCCTGGTTGGATTTTCGCAACAAAGCTACTTCGCTGAAAGTTAAATCCCCATTAGCGGGTAACACAGCAAAGCCACCGGGCGTGTTTTGCACAATGGCCACAGAAATGTCACAGGCTTCTTGCAAGACATCATTCACAGTCTTAGATAAGCTATGTTTCTCAACCCCGCTGCCCATGGTGGCATTGCCCTGGGGATCTAAATCTACTAATAGCACTTTCTGTTTGAATGACACCAAAGCAGCTGCTAAATTAACACAGCTAGTAGTCTTGCCCACTCCGCCTTTTTGGTTAGCGATCGCAATAATTTTTCCTGGCACCTTAGCACCTCTTATCTCGTGACTATTCAATAGACTTTTTGATAAATACCAAGCAGTTCTTCATACCCGCCACTTTCAATGGAACAACCTTTTCAATACTATACCCTAGGCTTAAGCTTGCAAGACGATTTTCTTCTAAGGGACCTTTCATCGCGATCAGTCTTCCTTGGCTAGCACAAAGATGCCCCGCTTTTTCTACAAACACCTCTAAGGCCGCAAAGGCTCTGGAGATCACCGCATCAAAAAGGTGTGGGGGCTGAAAATCTTGTACAGGCGAGCATACTGCCGTCACGTTCCGTAGTTTAAGTGATAATATCACCTGTTGTACAAAGGTAATCTTCTTCTGCCGACTGTCTATCAAAGTAAAATGTTTATCTGGAAAGGCAATAGCCAAGGGGATCCCAGGCAAACCAGCACCCGTCCCTACATCTACGATAGTATTTTGTTCCTTCAAATAGGGAAAAAGACTTAAGCTATCCAGCAAATGCCGAGTTACCATCCCTAAGGGATCTGTCACTGCCGTCAAGTTATGAACCCTATTCCATTTTTCCAAAAGCTGAAGATAGGCAAGCAGCTTGTCTTGTTGCGTAGTAGATAAAGATATATTGAGCTCAGCAAGTCCTGCTTCTAGAGCCTTGGCTTGAATGATTCTCTTTTGCAGCACCTTTTCTGTTGTTCCTCTATGAATAATGAGAAAATGAACATATTAATGGTATTGATCTTCATAGTAAAACAGGCTATACTTAAACTAGTCTGACTAGTTTAACAGGAGAAGTCCCATGTCTGCTGCAATCTGGCCTTTACAAGAAGCTAAAGCACATTTTAGTGAGCTAATCCGTGTATGTGCCCATGAGGGCCCTCAATTTGTTTCCGTTCGGGGAGAAGAAAAAGCGGTTGTGATTTCAAAGCAAGATTATGAAAAACTCATTGGTAGTAAATTAAATTTTCTTGATTTTATGAATATGTCTCCTTTAAAAGGATTAAAACTCGATTTAACGCGTGACAGTTCTTCTGATCGGGATATCGAACTATGAGTTATCTTCTGGATACCAATATACTATCGGAAACACTTCATTCAAAACCTAATATGCATGTCGTAAAATGGTTACAAGCCATACCCTCTGATAGTCTTTCAATCAGCGTACTCAGCGTGGGAGAAATTAGAAAGGGCATTGAAAAACTAATTTCCAGCAAGCGAAAAGAACAACTCATTATTTGGCTTGAACATGAGCTCCCGACATGGTTTGGGACCCGTTTTTTATCCGTGACATTAGATGTTGCGGATCGTTGGGGCTATATATCAGCTCGTCACAAAAAAACATTACCCGCCATTGATGGTCTGCTTGCTGCCACAGCTCTCACGTATGGTTTAAAAATGGTAACACGCAATACAAAAGATTTTGAGATCCCAGGCCTGGAAGTCATTAATCCATTTCTGTTTCATGATATATAATCCAAGGCTGTCAATGTCATTTCGATGGTTTAGCATTCGTTTTATCTTCCTGATTCTCTCTTGCTAAACTAGCCGATATCGCCCTAAGATGATCTTGCATGTCCCTTCTTCTATTAGGATCAAGCCCCTCTTTCCCTTGGTTCCTACCTGGACCGTGTGTAGCATGCATAAAGAATAACGCCGGCATCTCACCTTGTTGTTGCGGGACAGAAATTTGGCTCACAATGTGTTTAAACCCTTTTTTCGTGCGTTCTAGTGGTTGCCTGTCCCTCAAAGTTATCATTTTTTCTGCTTCAGTAACCAACGCAGCAAATCTTTTGAAATTTAATTGCTTACCATTTTTTGGATCCAAATACCAATCAATTTCTCTTTTTAATGCATCTATACGATTGGCTTCGTGTGTTTGAACAGCATCCAATCTACCTTCATTAGGTTGTTGTATTTCCGCTGTTTCTTTTACTTGGCCAAATTCCAAAGCGATTTCAGGATTTTTAAGTAAACACCGAACTATCATTTCCAAACAGTTCAAAGATGGGATATCTTTGTTTTTAAGATAATCAAGAAAAATTTGCGACTGAGGATCTTGTGTGAGCTTAATAGATTGCTCCAACATTTGGATGGAACTTGACAGTTGTTCTGCGCTAGGCTCTACCAACAAAGAGAACATTGAAAAAAGACGTATCACTTCAGTTTGAACATCACTCAAAACAACTCTTAATTTTGAAACAATATCTTGTAACACATTCCGATCATACTGATTTTGCGCCAACATTTCGAATAATTTTAAAAACGCAAACATACAAACCGACTTTGCATCCCCAAGGTTTCCAGCTGCTTCAAATTTCTCAATGGCGAGCTTTCTATCCTTATCTTTCCCAAAGCCTTTAAGATAACAAATACCCCAGTTAAAGATAACATCTACATCTTGCTGATCAGCCTGTGCTAAATATTGTATTGCATATTCGTAATTTGGTCGTTGGGTAAATTTTGAATCTGCAAAGATTAGAAAAAGATCACATGCTGCACCTTTTACGCCTAGCCCAAGCGCTTTTCTTAAACATTTCTTGGCAGACTTGATATCTTGTGCAACACCATCTCCACGCATTAACATTCTACCTTTAGCACTAATAGCTACATTTACCGGGTTGTCTCCTTCCGTGGCAAAACAAGCATATTCATAGGCAGTCTTTTTATCTGCTGCAATGCCTAAAGCTTCACAGCCTTCTTCATAAATCCAGGCCAACAAATAAAAACAAAGCGGTTGATGGAGTCTGGCACCTTCTAACAAAACAGGATGAGCCTTAGTGTAATCCGGAGCTTTTGCCACATCTTTTAGATAAAATTTGGCCAACAAGGGAAGGGTTTGTGGATATGCTCTTGTCGTGATAATCAAAAATTTTTCAATTTTTTCCAAAGATAGTTGAAATTTACTCAGATCTAGATTACCGTCCATATATTCCTTGCATACCACGTAAGCACATTTCGCGTCATCTTGCTCTGCGGCCCGAATACAAAGCGGAATGGCAGCTTCTTTGTTTGGTTTATCTAAACCTGCTCCATAATACAACATTACCGCATAATACGTTTGCGCAACAGAATAATGTGGGGCGGCTTTAGCAAAATTTTCAAATGCGAGTTTCTCACTTTTTTTAATACCAAAACCTCCGCGCAATTGCAGCATGGTAATATTAAATTGCAGCATGGCAATTCCTGTTTTATTTGTATTTTTAGCTATCGCCTGTTCATAATGTTGAATTGCCAAAGCATAACCTGGAGCTCCTCCTATGCCATTTTGACAACACATAGCGAAATACAAATGCCCCTTGAGATAACCAAGCTCTGCTGAACGTTGATAAAATTTTCGCGCGTTTTCGCTTTGCGGCTCACATCCTCCTTCACCCCGTTCATACATACCAGATAAAAGTTCAAAAGTTTTTTCATAAAAAACACGACCCCTTTCAGAAAGGGGCATTCTGCCTGGAATTAAAAATATTTTTTCAAGGCACGGTCTAACAGCCGCCATCTTTTTTGGTATCAGTGCATCACCTTTATAATAAGCATTTCCTAGCAAACAAGCGCCGAGTATATCGTGAAATGCTGCAACTTTTAGCCATTTCACTCTTTCTTCGTTGTCGGTATTGCTGGCATCTTGATAAAACGCCAATTGTAAGTCAGCGTTTCCTAAATGAGCACCTGTTTTGAACCAAGCAAGCCGCCTGTGCGAATTGCAGTCCGAGAGCTTCTGCGCGAGCGTACCCGCCCCAGTTAACTCATATGCAATAGAAGCAAATTCCTCCAGCATCTTCTTTTCTTTAAGAATATACTCCTGTGTGCCACCATAATCACATATTTTAGACAAACACCATAAATCGCTGGTTATGGTCATTGTGATCATTGCTTGCAAGACTTCAGGTCTCATGTTTTTCATATAAAAATCAAATAAATAGACGACGGCATTTGAAGCATGTTGAGATAAAGTATGCAATTTTTCAATCAAGTCATTAACTTCATTTGATTTTGCCTTTTCGCATTTGATAATGCAGAGGGACGCTTGACACCAAAATTCCGGATGATATCTGTCTGGGATAATACCAATATGTTCGTCTAGCGTTTTCATATCTAAAAGGCTTCGATCTTCCATTTTTATTACGATGTCTTTTTGATTTTTTATCATATACTGTAGATAAAAAGGAGCACACAAATTGCCCGCTTTATACAATAAAACAAAAATATCAAAAGCTTCTTGATAGCGTTCTGCTTGAAACAAAATGACAGCTTTATAAAAAGGCACTTTTTCAATATTAAACTTTTGCGTTGTAGGTTTTGATATGTTTTTTGACTTATGCGCACTTGTTCTAAATGGTGACTGAGCGGCCATTGTGTTCTCCTCATTGAATATAATTTGCAATTAATCAGCTACATTCTATCTGTTTTGTAATGAAATACAATCCGCTCAAATTAAGTTAGTTTTCTTTTTAATGTGAACTAAAAGCAATGATATTGCAGCCGGCGTCATTCCTTGAATTCTTGAAGCCTGACCCAGTGTTTCTGGTCGAATTCGATTTAATTTTTCTTGCAGCTCTTTTGAAAGTCCTGAAAGTTTATCATAGGAAAAATCGGATGGGATTTTAACATTTTCTTGCTTTTCAGCGCGGGCAATTTCCTGCATTTGTCTTGTGATATACCCTTCGTATTTTATTTGCACTTCAATGGCATCACCAATAATGGGATCTCTTGGTTCTCCTAGCACGTTCATGAGAAATTCATGATTAAGTTCCGGGCGTTTTAATAATTCCGACACGCGCACTGCATTATCAAGTGGGTTTTCTAGACGCGCATTAATTTTTTCAATACCTTCCATGTTGGGTTTTATCCAGAGGTTTTGTAAACGCTGTTTTTCTTGAACAATGGCTTCTTGTTTGGCTTCAAACATTTTCCATTGCGCATCATCAACAAGGCCCAGCGCGCGTCCTATCGGCGTTAATCTTTCATCTGCATTATCTTCTCTTAACAACAAACGATATTCTGCACGACTGGTAAACATACGATAAGGTTCTATAGTCCCCTGCGTTACCAAATCATCCACCAAGACCCCAATATAAGATTCACTACGTTTCAAAACAAGCGCAGGCTCTCCACTTGCATACAATGCTGCATTAATGCCTGCTAAAATACCTTGGGCACCCGCTTCTTCGTACCCAGTCGTTCCATTAATTTGTCCTGCGAAAAATAAACCTTTAAGTAATTTGGTTTCAAGGCTGGGTTTAAGATCTCTGGGGTCAAAAAAATCATATTCAATCGCATAACCAGCACGTGTAATATGGGCATTTTCTAAACCGGGTATAGAATGCACCATTGCCAACTGCACATCAAAAGGCAAGCTTGTTGAAATACCATTAGGATAAACTTCGTAAGTGTTTAAACCTTCTGGCTCTATAAAAATTTGATGCGCATTTCTTTCTTTAAAGCGCACAACTTTATCTTCAATTGAAGGACAATATCGCGGCCCTGTCCCTTCTATGGCGCCTGTAAATAAAGGGGAACGATCTAAACCCCGTGCAATAATGTCATGGGTTTTTTCATGGGTATGCGTAATATAACAAGACACTTGCTTGGGATGATCTTCTGCTTTACCTCGAAAAGAAAAGATGGGTAAAGGCAGATCCCCTGGTTGTTCTTGCATTTTAGTAAAATCAATGGTTCTGCCATCAATTCTGGGCGGTGTGCCTGTTTTAAGACGACCCACCCGAAATGGCAATTCTCTTAAACGATTTGCAAGCGCAATAGAAGGTGGATCTCCTGCACGTCCTCCGGCATGATTTCGATCACCAATATGGATTTTTCCACCTAAAAATGTGCCTGTTGTTAAGACAATCGCTTTCGAAGAGAAATGAATACCGCCCTGAGTGACAACGCCTTTCGCGGTATCCCCTTCAATAATCAAATCATCCACGGCTTGTTGGAATATCCATAAATTTTCTTGGTTTTCAACAAAGCTTCTAATAAATGCTTTATAAAGCGCTCTATCTGCTTGTGCTCTTGTGGCTCTGACAGCGGCTCCTTTACTACTATTTAAAATACGAAATTGGATCCCAGCGCTATCTGTGGCCAATGCCATAATACCACCCAAGGCATCGATTTCTTTTACCAAATGGCCCTTACCTATGCCGCCAATGGCAGGATTACAAGACATTTCTCCCACCGTGCCCAAGGCATGTGTTAATAAAAGTGTTTTGGCCCCCCTGCGCGCAGCAGCAAGCGCTGCCTCTGTCCCTGCATGTCCGCCTCCTACTACGATGACATCAAATGTTTTAGGATAATGCATCTCTTTATTTTCCAATACAAAATTCTGAAAAAATCTTACCCAAAAGGGCATCTGCTGTAAATTTACCCGTCAAAGTATCTAGATACATTTGCGCCTGCCTTAATTCTTCTGCCATAAGTTCAAAAGCCTTGGCGCTTAATAATTGCTGTTTTGCTCCCAAAAGATGTTGTCTTACTATTTTTAAAGCTTCCACATGACGCATTCTTGCAATAAAAGTATTTTCGTTTGTTGCAAAATTCACCATTTTTTTAAGATGTGCTTTTAACAAATCAATACCTTCTCCCGTTTTTGCTGAAAGATAAATCACCGTATGTTTTTCATGAGATATTACTTTTGGCGCCAAATTTAAGATATCAATTTTATTATATAACAGGGTGAGAGGCCTTTCTTTAAATTCAGGATGATATTTTTCAACAAAATCTAACGATAATTGATTTTCGGCAATCTCCCTCCCATCAATCATTAACATGACATGATCAGCAAGTTTGCATTCATTTAAAGCTCGCTTTATGCCTTCTTCTTCGACACGATCTTCTGCAAGTCTTAAACCCGCAGTATCTGAAATGCGAAATAATAATCCATCCATATCAATATCTTCTCGTAAGACATCGCGCGTGGTCCCTGGAATATCTGTGACGATAGCCGCGTCATAGCCCGCCAATGCATTTAAAAGGCTCGATTTCCCAGCATTGGGTTTGCCAGCAATGACAAAGCTTAAGCCTCGAGAAATTGCAACCCCTTCATTGGCCTTAGCAAGCAGATGTTCACTTTTTCCTATAATGGTTTTAAGTTCCGCATGAACTTTTCCTTCGTTTAAAAAATCCAAGGCTTCATCTGGAAAATCAATGGCAGCTTCAACATGCATTCTTAATTTTATTAAAGAACTTAAGAGTTCGTTTACGAAACAAGAGAACTCTCCCTGTAAAGATCTGACAGCACTTTTTGCAGCCTGAATGGAGCTTGCATCAATCAAATCGGCAATGGCTTCTGCTTGTAATAAATCAATTTTGTTATTTAAAAATGCCCTTTCTGTAAATTCCCCAGGTCTTGCCAATCTTGCGCCTAAACTTAATATTTCATTCAGCAAAAGATCCATCACCACCGGACCACCATGCCCCTGCAACTCTAAGACATCTTCTCCGGTGAAAGAATGGGGTGCTTTAAAAAACAAGACAAGACCATTGTCTATCACTTCCCCGTTTGCGTTAAAAAAAGACCTGTATTCAGCAATTCTAGGTTTCAAGGGTTTTTGTAGAATTTTGCTGGCTATTTGAAGCGCTGCGTCCCCTGAGATCCTTACAATACCTACCCCTCCTCTACCCGATGGGGTTGCTTTGGCTGCAATGGTCTCTCTTAGCATTACTTTTTGGGAACAAGGGCCATGCGTTCTATTCTGTATGTGATAAACCATTGCTGCAAAATAGATAGCATATTATTCACAAACCAATATAAAACTAGCCCAGCTGGAAAATTCAAGAACAATACCGTAAACACCACTGGCATCACCATCATGACTTTTGCTTGCACAGGATCCGGTGGTGCTGGACTTAGCTTTTGCTGCAGCAACATGCTCAAGCCCATCAAGATGGGTAATACATAGTAAGGATCTTTCGCAGATAAATCGGTAATCCACAGCACAAAAGGTGCTTGTCTTAATTCAACACTGCCTAACAACACATAATAGAGTGCGATAAAGACAGGAATTTGCACCAATATAGGCAAACAGCCCCCCAAAGGATTCACTTTCTCTTGTTTATAGAGCGCCATCACTGCTTGGCTGTATTTTTGCTTATCATCTCCATATCTTTCTTTTAGGGCTTCTATTCTGGGCTGCAGTTTGCGCATGTTGCCCATGGAACGATAACTGGTGGCGGATAATTTATAGAAAAGTATTTTGATGATGACGGTAATTAAAACAATGGCCCAACCCCAGTTACCTACCCAATCATAAAGCTTTTTTAATAACCAGAAAATGGGTTTACAAATCGGCCATAGAATTCCATAATCAACACTTAAATCTAAGCCCTTACTGACAGTAACAAGTTTTTCGGTGATTTCTGGTCCTGCATAAAGACGCATTTCAATTTCAGCAACATCTCCCGGCGCAACTGTTACTGCAGGCGCTACAAATCCTATTGCATACATATTATCTTCTAATTTTTTAGCTTCATACTTATATTTTATACCGTCTGCAGGCACCCAGGCTGATAAAAAATAATGTTCTATCATCGCTGCCCAGCCACCCTCTTCTTCAATAGAAAGCGGTTTGCTTGCAATATCTTTAAAACTAATCTTTTTAAATGGCGTATCTTTTGTGTAAATGGCAGCACCCGTGTAGGTTTGCACACCAAAAAATCCAGATCCAGAATCTTCTGCGGCTCGTCTTTTTAAACGGGCATAAGCACTGCCTTGATAATTTTGCGTGCTTTTATTATTAATTAAATATTGCAGTTCTATCGTGTATTCACCACGAACAAAGATAAAACGTTTGATGATCTCAACGCCTTCCTTAGTTCTAGTTTTAAGATCAACTGCCAATCTATCTTGATCGTCCGCCAACACATAAGTGGTTTCTGAACTTTCATAGTGCGCCCGCCCCACGCCAAAAAGATCAGGACCGGTTTGTCCCGTTAAACCTGATTGCGCGATATAATAACGTTTTTGGCCTTTATCGAATAACAGAAAATTTTCATTCTCTGGCACATCTCCGCCTTTGTAAGCAGGTAAAGACAGATGAACAATATCACCACCCACAAGATCTATGTTCAAAGCCAACACATCTGTTTTAACACTGATTTCAGGATGCGCTTCTTCTTTTAAAGTATCGTTTGCTGTTGTTGCTGTATTGTTAGATTCCACAAGAACACTGGGAATATCTTTATCGTGCGCTGTAGCTTGTTGGCTAATCTCTGTTTTATTCACGGGTGCTTGGCTTACATGCTCTTCTTGCCAAAGGTTATATAAAAACCCAGCCAAGAGTACTATCGCTGCCAAAATAATTAATCGTATATGTTGGTTCATTTATCTATCACTTCGTATGTAATTTTTAAAAACACGAGTAGGAACAAGATCTACCCCACCTTCGCACCAAGGATGACATTTTAACAAACGTTTGACTGTCAAAAAACCACCCCTTAAAGAACCCCAATTTAGAATTGCTTCTTCAGCATACTCAGAACAGCTAGGATAAAAACGACAGCAATCCCCAAAGAATGGGCTTAAGGCATAGCGATAGCCCTTTAACAATTTCTTCAACCATTTTTCCATCGCCAGACGACTTCCTGCCATTGTTTTTCCAATATGTTTGGGAGTTTTGCTTCAACCATCTCTTTGCGCTCCCCATTTCGCCTTAACACAATCACATCTAAACCCGCCAAAGCTTGTTGATGAACACGAAAACTTTCTCGTATCAACCGCTTTAGACGACTACGGTCTACAGAACTTCGAACATAGCGCTTTGCGATGACTACCCCAAGCCTTGGGAATGTTTTTCCATTTGGACGAGCCAGTACGGTAAAATACGTTGAACGGCTTTGGATCGGTTGAGAGAACACCGCCTGAAAATCTTGCTGGCCCCGTAGGCGCAGCGACTTGGAAAACCCATATTTTTTAATAGTATCAGCTAAACAGATAACTGTTTGCGCCCTTTCTGGCGTCTTCTTTGCAATACAGCACGTCCGCCACGGGTTTTATTTCGGACCAAAAAGCCATGTGTCCTTTTACGACGTAATTTGCTTGGTTGATAAGTTCTTTTCATCTTGCACCCCACGGGCCCCAATAAGCACTAAGACTCAGCACTTTACCGCAGATCTTAGGCTTATGTCAAACTCTTGTTCTAAAGAAAGCAAGCTGAAACCTAGAAAGGCCAGACATAGGTTGCAAAGCTAACTTTTTGTTAGTTTTTGGGACGAACTTTCAAATTACACGCAACATCTTCTTCTGATTCTGGGAAGTGCACTGTCAATGCTTGTTGGGACATTTTTGCTTTTAGATCTGGGTGATTTTGCAAAAGTACTTTTCCATCGTCAGTTGTTGCAAAGAAATCAGCAACTGATGTTCCTTGATGCGTTGTATTGAAAACGATTGGATCTATCATCTTTGTAATAGCTGACTCTGCTAATAGCTTGCGGCCTTCAGGGTTGGCTGCAAGCCAAAAGAGGGCAGATTCGCCTTTATGGGCTCCTTCTTGAATCACAGTATTTAAAGCTTCTGGACGGATCATATTAATATCTAGCTTTGCCAATAGCATGCGGCCTGCACGGATGCCCGCAAGCCAATAGAGAGCAGAAGCACCTTTATTAGGCCCTTCTTGAATCACAGCATTTAAAGCTTCTGGCCAGATCATATTAATATCTAGCTTTGCCAATAACTCGCGGCTTTCAGGGCAGGCTGCAAGCCAAAAGAGCGCAGATTCGCCTTTTTGAATCACAGCATTTAAAGCTTCTGGACGGATCATGCTAATATCTAGTTTTGACAATAGCATGCGACCTTCAGGAATGGCTGCAAGCCAAAAGAGCGCAGATTCGCCTTTACAGACTCCTTCTTGAATCACAGCATTTAAAGCTTCTGGACGGATCATGCTAATATCCAGTTTTGACAATAGCATGCGGCCTGCACGGATGCCCGCAAGCCAATAGAGAGCAGAAGCACCT
>CAZCHZ010000019.1:0-12990 GCA_964498615.1 uncultured Legionellaceae bacterium
AAATATGGATGGCACAGGTAACATTGTTTTTAGTGTTGCAAATGCAACAGAGCCTGGGATCTTTAATATATCCACCATCGATAGTTTTCGCACTCCCGGATTAAGTTTCTTTTTTAAAATCAATAATGCAAATCAGGCAATTTTTGCTTTTGAATTGATGCTAAGAACTGCTAAACAACTTGCGAAGCGACTTCAAGGCGAATTAAAAGATGACAGACGTTGTATGCTTACCCCCTTAAGTGTAGAACGCTATCGCGAAAAAGTGAGTAAATTTTCTTCCAAAACCGTGGGACATGTATAACTTTTTAGCTGAATAATTATTGATGGGGAGTTGGTTTTTTTAAAAATGCTGCTTCTGCATCAATAATTGCTCCAGCCCTCTCAGATATTTTTTCGCATAATTTTCTCATCGCCGAAGACCATCTTGGATTTTCTTTTTTTATGCTCGCGATGATCTTATCTGCTTCATCTTTGACTCTTTTGCAATTTTCCAGGCTGGGTTCACATTGCAAATCCTCAAGTACAGCATTCATTGTAGAGATATTATCCCTTCTACTCCCGGGTTGTCGTGTAAGTTTTTTCCATTTACCCCTTTCTTTTCTATAAAGGGATTCAAAATTTTCAGCGTTAAATTCTAAAGAAAAAGATTGTAGGGCCTTTATTAACATTCTGGTTTTGTCATCCATCATGGGTGTAAATATTATCATGGAAGGTTTTAATTTTTTAATCGCACGCATAATGTGTGTTTGGACTTCATCGGCTTTTGCATTATCTTCAAACTGTTTGTTTTTATTATTTCCAAATTGATTGTTGTGTGTCTTTAGCGCGGTATCATTGGCTAATTCAAACTCCCAATGTAATCCTAAATTAATAAATTTAATTTCTCGGACAGGTTTTCCTTTATCAAATGCTATAGCGAGATCATACGTGGGTGTTTCTAATTGTGCGCGAGGATATATCTTTGCATTGATGCCCAAGTTTCGGCAAATACATAATATTTCTCTTTCTGTCATCATTTCAGCATAAGAAATATCTCCCATACGTTCGGCATATCTATCGTGCCCGCTTTGTTCATCTTGTTGGTCTTTATTAACCCATATACCATTAACCCATATATCCTTGGCCTTAGCCAGATGTTCCTCTAATAGTTTATCTTCTCTCATCAAGATCACTTTATTTTTAATAAGCTCTTCTCGTATCTTGGCTATTTCTTGCTTGGCATCTTTAGCCTTTAGAATTCTTGCAAAATAATTGCCGGGTTTTTTGAGCAAGAGATCTTTTTGCTTCGCTATTTCTTCCGGCTTAGGATCGGCTTCTATAAAATCTTTTATTTCTTTGTATTTTTTTCCTCCCTCTTTAACCATTTGATGGAACTGCAAATCGGTCATGTCATCATCTTTGTAACCCAATTCATTCTTTTTTTGTTTAATTCTTGCTGTTATAATGTTTTCTTTAATATATAGATCAAGTGCGTTTTCATGATTATTCAAAATCGCCAGTATTGCAGGTTGCTCTACATACGTATTGTTCAAGAGTATCTTTTCTGCGGCAGTTCTTTCTTCTGCTGAAATGGTAGCGATAGCCAGTTTTTGTTTTGCTTTTTCATATTCACGTTTTAATTCTTGAATGGCTGTGAGATTGGCTTTTATACTTGCCTCGTTTGTTTCATCTGTTGGGCTATTTAGGAAATCCCTAAATTGTGGCTCAATGTTTCCGTGCTCAACCAATTCATCGACAGTAAAATTTTCTCCTCCTTTTTTTTTTGGCAAGGCTCTCCATGAGCTTTCTGCGGTTTCTTGTAATAATATTTTTTTCAAATATATCCTTAATACAGGAGAAAGAATTTTTTCACGATCCTTTGGATGAGGGTATTTTTTAAGTAATTTCCTTAAGTTATCTGGTGTTCCAAAACCCTCGCAATGATAAAATTCATCAAAACAAGCTAGGAATAATTTTGTTTCTGGCGAATCCTTATGTGCGTCAAACGTTTTCGATACAAGTTCTGCTGCAATAAAATGTGCAAGACAATTAATCCCACAGTTATTGTACCAGCCTGAAGTGCTAGCTTGATTTTTCCTATTAAATTTTATGTTGACCTTTGCAGCCATTTGCTTCTCCTAACTAGCTTAAGCCTTGTTTAAGATTACTGATGCAAGCCTTATGTCCGTTTTTATCGATATATTCAAGCTCTGTAACAGACAGGCCCAAAGATTGAGACCATTTTAAGGCCAGCACTGCGTGTAATTCATTATCGCAAAACAATTTGAAGTGTATTTTGGGGACATGTTCTTGAAATTTCTTTGCCGCCTCAAACCCTCGTTCATTGAAAAAAGAGATATTGCCATCCCTGGTATGTACAGCATATCGCTCCAAATTCGCGGGTAGCAAATGACGCTCATAAAACTTATTCCATTGCGCATTTGTTAAGGTATGTCCTAGGGGGACAAGTCTCATGGCTCTTGGGATAGGGAACTTTAAATGTTGACGCTCAGCTAATAGGTGTATATTCATGGGATCAATATTTGTTTTTTTTATGCTTTGCATGATAGTTCCCCTATTTGGTTTATTTTATGCCTATTTATTTGAAGGTCTGTTCTTAAAAAAGTTCAATGTATTTAATTGATCATTTGTATGACCTTGGATAGTTTTCGTTTTCCTGGTTGGTTATAGGTTGGCGATAGAAGGCATCTTAACATATATTTAAAGTAGCTAAATTGCTTTTAAATAATGGTAAGGTGCCTATTGTTAAAGCGCAACGAAGATAATAATAGACGTAATATTATCGAAAGATTGGTGACGTATGTGGCAGATAAACTGCCGCAAAATGAAGCCCCTTTGGTGAAGTCCTTTATTCGACATTACTATTTTAGCGTATCTCCTGAAGATCTTGCTTCTAAAAGCATTTTGGATTTATATGGTGCGGTGGTTGCGCATTGGCATTACATTTTAATCCGTAAGCCAAAAGAAATAAAAGTAAGAGCCTATAATCCACAGATTGAACAACATGGTTGGCAATCGACGCATACTGTCATTGAAATTTCCTGTGATGATGTACCCTTCCTAGTAGATTCTGTTTCTATGGCACTTCATCGCTTAGGGTTTAATATTCATTTAATTATTCATATGGAAAATATTTTATTAAAACGAGACGAATCAAATCGTGTGATAGAAATGGCGCCGCAACCGGATAGTCCAGGTACTTGGATAAAAGAAGCAGCTATTTACATAGAAATTGATCGTCAAAGCGATCCGAAAGTTTTAGAATCTATTGTCGTTGCGTTAGAAAATGTTTTGCATGATGTGTATTGTGTGGTAGAAGATTGGTCAAAAATGAAGAAGGAAATAGAAAAAATACTAACCGATCTGAATGAATTTGAAAATCCAGACAAACATATGGATCTACCGGAAGTCATCAATTTTCTGTATTGGATTAATGAAAACCACTTTACCTTTTTAGGATACCAAGAGCGCATACTTGCTAATACAGAAGAAGGTCTTGCTTTACAAGTTGTATCAAGCACAAATTTGGGATTAATGAAGCACAGACAGGATATTGTTGAAACACAATTTATTTCTGCATTAGGCACTGATGCTCAACAGCTGATTCTGGGGTCTCAACTTCTCATTTTAGGAAAATCGGATGCGCATTCAACAGTGCATAGACCTGCCTATATGGATTTTATTGCTGTAAAGAAAATTGATAAAGAGGGTAATGTCTTAGGATTGCGCATACTGTATGGTCTTTATACTGCAATAGCTTATAACAGTAGCCCATTGCAATTGCCTTATTTACGTCACAAAGTTCGAAAAGTTTTATTAAAGGCAGGATTCCAAACCAATAGTCATGATGAACGTGCCTTATTGAATATTTTGGAAACCTTGCCTAGAGACGATCTATTTCAAGCTTCAGAAGATGAATTGCTTGAATTGGCAACTGGCATTTTGTACCTTCAAGAAAGACAAATTATTAGGCTGTTTATGAGACAAGATATATTCGGCCATTTTGTTTCCTGTCTGGTTTATATGCCTAGAGGTTTATATAATTCGGCTTTAAGTTTGCGCATGCAAAACATTTTAATGAAAGGCATTGGGCATGTGCGCGATGTGGAATTTTCAACGCGGTTTTCTGAATCGGTCTTGGCGCGTTTACATTTTGTTATTCATGTTGAACCTAATGTAAAAATTTCTTACGACAAAAAGGTGCTTGAAGAAAAACTTCAGGCTGCTGGTCGCACCTGGAAAGATGATTTGACGGATGCCTTGAGGGAACATTATGGAGAAGAAAAGGGTAACGATCTTTTTAAGCGTTATGGTCGTGCTTTTACAGCTAGTTATAAAGAAGCTTTTTCTGCTAGGGTGGCAGTAATTGATATAGAGCATTTTGAAGGTTTAACCGATTAAAAAACATTGTTAATGAGTTTGTATCGACCTGTTGAAGATCCTGAGGATGTACTACGCTTCAAATTGTTTCGCAAGGGCGCTACCATACCGCTTTCTGATGTGGTGCCTATTTTAGAAAATATGGGTTTACGTATTATCAGTGAACGACCTTATGAAATTACGCCTAAGAATGGTGGAACGATTTGGATTAATGATTATCGCATGGTACATGCTAAGGGACAAGCCTTTGTTACAGAAGATGTTAAAGAAATATTTCAAGAAGCTTTTGACAGCATTTGGAATGGGAAGGCTGAAAATGATGGATTTAATAGGTTAACATTAAGTGCCAAATTAAACTGGCGCGAAACCATGATATTTAGAGCTTATGCTAAATATCTTTGGCAGGTGGGGTTTACCTTTAGCCAAAATTCACTTGAAGAAACCTTGTTTATTAATTCAAATATCGCTTTTGAAATCATCCGGCTATTCAAACAACGTTTTGATCCAGATCATCCTGGAAGTGAGCTTGAGTTGTCAATGCAAAAACAAAAAATTGAAGCAGCCCTTGAAGAGGTAAGTAGTTTAACTGAAGACAGAATTTTGCGACGATATATGGATGTCATGTTAGCCACATTAAGAACCAATTACTATCAAATGGACAACAATTCACATAAACCTTATTTTTCTTTTAAAATAGATTCCAAAAAAGTGCCAGAATTGCCCCAACCTCTGCCATTGTATGAAATTTTTGTTTATTCTCCTCGTGTTGAAGCCATTCATTTGCGGGCTGCAAAAGTGGCGCGAGGGGGGATCAGATGGTCTGATAGACGTGAAGATTTTCGAACAGAAGTCTTAGGATTGATGAAGGCACAACAAGTAAAAAATGCGGTGATTGTACCCATGGGTGCTAAAGGTGGATTTTTTGTTAAACAATTACCCAACACAACTGTTCGAGAAAAGATTATGCAGGAAGTTATTTTCTGCTATGAAACTTTTATGCGAGGTTTGCTTGATTTAACAGATAATATTAAGGGAACAGACATTATTCCACCCCCAAGAATCATTCGTTACGATGCGGATGATACTTACTTGGTGGTGGCTGCAGATAAGGGGACAGCGACATTTTCTGATATTGCAAATGGTATTGCTAAGGAATATGGATTTTGGTTGGACGATGCTTTTGCTTCAGGTGGTAAAACAGGGTATGACCATAAAAAAATGGCAATCACAGCAAGAGGTGTCTGGGAATCTGTCAAGCAACATTTTCAAGAAATTGAAAAAGACATTCAAGCTCAAGATTTTACAATGATTGGGATAGGGGATATGTCTGGAGATGTTTTTGGTAATGGGTTACTGCGATCTCGACATATTTGTTTGGTCGCCGCTTTTAATCATCAGCATATTTTTGTAGATCCGACACCCGACCCTGAAAGTAGTTTTATTGAAAGAGAACGCTTGTTCAATTTGCCAAGATCAAGTTGGTCGGATTATGATCGCAGTGTATTATCGAAAGGCGGCGCCATATTTGAAAGATCGGCAAAGTACCTTATTTTGTCTAAAGAAATACAAGTTGCCTTGGATTTTTCAGAGGAACGCATTACCCCGAACGAATTAATTCGTGCTATTTTGAAAGCGCCAGTGGATCTTTTCTTTAATGGCGGAATAGGGACTTATGTTAAAGCGAAAACCGAAACGAATTTACAAACAGGAGATAGAGCAAATGATGCAATACGTATCAATGGTGAAGAACTTAGGTGCAAAGTTGTGGGAGAAGGCGGGAATTTAGGATTTACGCAATTGGGGCGTGTTGAATATGCAAAATTAGGAGGACGTCTCAACACAGATGCCATTGATAACTCTGGAGGTGTCAATTGTTCGGATAATGAAGTTAATATAAAAATTTTATTAAATGATGTTGTGCAATCAGGAGATCTTACCGAAAAACAACGCAATACATTGCTTGCTGACATGCGAGATGAGGTGGCCGAATTGGTATTGTACAATAATCGACGTCAACCAGAAGCGATTAGCGTGACTCTCTCGCAAGCCTATGAGAATCTTGAAATGCATAGTCGCTTGATTTCAGAATTAGAACGCGTAGGAGATCTCGATGTTGCACTAGAATTTTTACCTGACAAAGAAGAAATTGCAAAAAGAAAATCAGAAACCTTAGGATTAACACGACCAGAAATTGCAGTACTCATGGCTTATGTTAAGACATATCTTAAGCAAGCGCTTTTAGACTCAAATGTACCAGAAGACCCTTATGTCGCAAAGGAATTAGTGACTGCCTTTCCGGAACCTTTGCAATTACGGTTTAGACAATATATGGACCACCATCGTTTAAAGCGCGAAATTATTGCTACACGCGTGAGCAACGCGGTGATTAATGACATGGGCATTAGTTTTATAGCGCGTTTACAGGATGAAACAGGTATACCTCCTGCGGATATTGTCAGGGCCTATATGGCTTCCCGAGATATTTTTGATGCGGTTGCCTTGCATAACGAGATCAATGTACTCACAGGCACAGTGGAACATGGTGTACAACTTAAGATGACGTTAGAAGTAAATCGCTTAACACGTAGAGGAACCAGGTGGTTTTTACGTAATCGAAATCCTAATTTAAATATCGAGCATGCCATTCATCATTTTAAAGCAGGCGTCATCACAGTTAGAAATTTGCTACCTGCTTTGTTGGTGGGGCCTGAAGAATATGAAATGGAAGCAATGTCAATGGCCTTGGTGGAAGCCCTTGTGCCCGAACCTTTAGCAAACAGCATTGCAAGCATGACAGCTATGTTTTCAGCTCTTGATATCGTAGAAGCAGCCACGACGTATAAATATCCTATTGAACAAGTGACAGAAGCTTATTTTAGTATTGGTAGACATTTAAAATTAGGGTGGTTTCGAGAACGCATTAAAGAGCATACTGTGAGCAACCACTGGGAAGCACTTGCCAGAGCTACTTTTAGAGATGATCTCGACCATCAACAACGTAATTTAGCTATTAGCATCATGGAAATAAATACTAATAAGGACGTGGAAACACGTGTTAATAAATGGTTAAAACACCATAAATATTTGGTAGATCGCTGGAGTTATTTTGTTACGGAACTTAAAAATACCCCGGATATTGATTTCACGATGTTTTCGGTGGCCTTAAGAGAATTACTGGATATGGCCAAGGTAGGTATTGTAGATAAGAACAATAAAAGCTAATATTTGATTTTTCAGCCCTTTATTCAAATTCAGTTAAGTAACCTCATGTTGGATAAGGTATTGCTTATCAGCACATTTTGATCAATACTATCGACCAAATATTTAATTTTTATATTGGGAGAAAGTAAATGGCGGCTCAATTAGGCGTAAGTGCATCTGTTGAATATTCTTTTTCGAAGGCACAAAATTTATTTAAAAATGTTTTAGATCAAACACTTCATGCAGAACTCGATTATGTTGCGGGGGTTGTTGCTGGACGCCTCCCGAATAATAGACAGAATATTGATAGAAAATTGAATGATATTGCTGTTGAAGGGGTAAAATCAGCAATTAGTGAAATACCTGTTATTGGTAATAGCTTAGCATCAGTCCTTGGTTCTGTAGCTAAACATTTTCTTGATAAGAAAGAATCCGATGACATGGATAAAGAAAGTATGACAATGAGAAAATCTTTGTATGATTTCCACTCCGATACGATAAAGATCATCACGCGCATTGCTGCAAGAGAAGCTGCTGTGCGATGGGAAATGGCGATTAATCATTATATCGCATATGATGCAATTATCACATTTGCAGTGCAAGGCGCTATTCGAGTTGTGAGTTACTTGTCTACTCAAAATGCGCCTATTACAGTAGAAAATATTATACTTGGCCTTATTGCTGGTCATCCTACAGCCAAGGTTGGCTGGAGTTTTCACAATACTGCTATTGCTATACAAGACAAAATAACGGAAGAGGTCTTTTCAGGAAGACCAATAAATGCAACTGCAGAAGGGTTTTATGGTAGAGCTGGATGTCTTTGCAATGATAAGTATTATGTGGGCCCTCTCAAAGGTGCACCTAGCACACCTACAAGCCCTGCTCAAAAAGTCTACAATACATTAAGAAGGGTTAGTCAGATATGGGTACCGGATGAGCACGGGTTTACGAAAATGCACACTGATACTGCAGATCATGAAGGTGCTGTACCCAAATACGGATATATTCAATTTGCAGAAACAAAGGAATTTGAACAATTCAAAAAAATGGGCAAAACAGAAGGGTATATAGCCCATACACCCCATGCTGCTTTAGTAACGCCTGACAAAAAGCCAAAGGCCAAATTTGTAGATAGCAAAGTTATTCTTGAATACATAGAATATAGAAAAACCGAAGCAAATCCTAAAAGTTTTAATGCGTATATAGGTGCTGTTGCTTTTTTTAAAGGAAAATTAGCAGGAACCGCAGATAAGTACTTACCGTTAGCAGGCTTTGAAAATTGTTGTTTTAGCCTGGCCACCTTAGAATATTGTGAATTTGGCCAATGTAATGCTGGTTTACTTTTAGAACATACCACTTTAAAGAACTGCAGAGCTAAAAAGGATAGTTTAAGTAGCGTTGATATTTCATATTCAACAATAGATGAATGTGATTTTACTGCAGAAGATGGTGTTTTAACTAATTTTTCATATTCAAAGATTACAAAAAGTAAATTTGCAGGAATCGGGCAGTTTTTGACATGCATAGGTACTGTAATAGATAAAGAGACTCGAGATAGTATGCGGGTCAAGATATCAAGTGGCCATGGCCCCAGTGCTATGTTGTTACAAAATCTTTTAGTCTATCGAAGGGAAGATACAAGGTATGTGGAAGCCCGTAGAAAATTATTGCAATCAGATGAATTAGACGTGCATACTGTGAGCACCATTAAGGCATTATTAGGTGTCACAACATTAAAGCTTCCGCTTAATGAAAGTCAATTAGATCAAGTGCCAAATTTGTTTGATAAAGAAGGGAGCGAAAAGTTTTGGCGTTTAGAACAAGTCCTCCTAAAACTTTCCTCGCGCGATGCAATAGCAAATTATGCGGGGTGGTCTCCGTTAATAAGCGGCTATTTTTATGAATTGTTAGATAATGAAAATGGTGTTTCAGATAACGTTAAATTAACTGTTGTCCATATGCTATTGGCCATGCATTTTGGTAAGAAGGGAGACTGTATTCCAGGTACAAGAAGAAAAGAAGTTTGCAAGTCGATTCAACGTTTTATGAGCGGAAAAAGTACAGATATTACAGGCCTCCATTACTTAGAAAAACCACTGCGCGTGCTTAAACAATATACATCTCATCAAGATTCATGGTTGAGAATGGGAGTGAGATCCATTTGCGAAAGTCTTTTTCTTCCTATAAATTTATTTCAAATGCTCTCTTTTAGTATAGAAGGTATGTTAGGAACTGATAATACTGCAAGGCCTGCAGTGATAGTAATGGGTCCTACAGGTGCGGGTAAGAGTACCTTCGTGAACTATTTGCACGGTGCAACATTCAAGCTTGTAAATCCGGTAATGAATAGACGATACCTGGAATTAGACCCTCCCGATCAACGTGTGCCAGCAGTGATGGGTAGAGGTGAAGAAACCTCGTCAGTGACCCTTTACCCTCAGATAGTGAGGACTGATAAATTCTCATTTATAGATTGTCCTGGTTTTGAGGATCCACGCATGGACCCTTCCGGTAATGATCGTAAAATGTGCGCAGATTTAGGAATACCGATTGTTGTTCAACATGCACATGCTAAATCAATTCTAGCTGCAATTGTGTTGATTAGATATGAATCAATAGTTTCTAGCACTCAGGATACGCCTTTGCAAGAGGTAATACAGGCTTTGTCCGGCTTGATGAACATCCAAGCCCTATTGCAACTTCCAAAAGAAGAAAGGCTGCCTTTATTGTTTGTTATTTCAAACCCTGAAAAGCAGGACAAGTTTGATCCAGACACCATAAAAGCGAATGTTTTAAAAAGAAAACAAGACATTATGGATGTACTGAAGTCTGATTTTAAAGCCATTTCAGAAAAGAAAGCAGTGTTATTGGAGTATGCGAAACAACTGGAAGATCTAGGGTTGATGCGTGATGCCTTACAGAATCTTTTTGAATTGACCAAGCAGAGCGCCTATGAGACTGGAAAAACACAACAGTTCATCGAAGAGTGCCGTAAGAAATTTTCGGAAATGTTCTCTCCCGATAATGTTGCATTGTTCGAAGGGATTGCAAGTAATATTTTAGCTGACAAAAATGCATTACCAGACTGTATCGCTACAATTGCTAATGCAATAACAAGAAAAGAACAAGAAAAGAGCAAACTGAGAGAAGCATTAGAAAGTCTAGAAGTGCAACAGTTTATTTTTGGTTCCATGGAAAAAGAGAATATGTTTGTCTTTCTCGGCCACAGTGAGTCAGCGGAAAGAAACTTACGTAATGCAATATTCTTGTATCTGGCGCAATTGCAAGATAAAAGTCGCGATGTTGTGAGGCAGATGCTTCTGTTTAACTCCGACAGAAGAATATATCTACCATTGTTGCATCGTGTTAAAGCTCATAGCGTAGAGTGTATTAAGTTGTTGCACACTTATGCTGAAGCGCGTCAAAATGCGCTATCCTGTCAACAGGAATTTCAAAATCGAGGGCAGGAAAGAAAGCGCTACGCTGATGAATTGGCAGGAATCATGACCGCGACAACAGGCGGCACTTTTGCAGAGCAATTGAAAACCTCAATTGCAAGCAAGGAAGCTGAACTGAAGAAAATGGATGATTCAATTCAACAAAATGATAAACTGCTATCATTATCTAGAAAGACAATGCTCTTGCATACCAACAATCAGTCACTAGAAGAGCATAGTAGAGATCATATTGCAGAAAACCGTACCGTGGTGTATTCGGTATTCGAAAAATTACGCATGCGCGCCGTGTCGAAAGAATTTAATTTTGATATTGGTGCTCCAATTGCACGCGTGGAAGTTAGTAGTCTGTTAAAGGATAAGAAAGTGGTTGTGAAGGGTGGTATAGGAGAAAATATTGTTGGACATTCTGATTCTGGTTTCAGTCAACATGCTATGCGAGTGCAAGATGTTGGTGAAATCATTCTTGATGGCCATGAGGGCATTATGCAACTCGTCCCCAAGGATGGTATGATTCAAACTGGTCGGTTTAGCGTAGTGGACTGCGATTTGAAAAATGGTCGATTAAAATTGACTTATCTTCACGACCCTGAGCAGCCAAACTATGCTTCTGTACGTGTATTTGTATTGCATAAAGACCATCCTATCTACGTAAAGAGATTTGAGCTTTATCGACAAAACGTTACAAATAGAGAAGCATCTGCCGCTACATTGAGGATGAACAGAGCGGCACTCCAAAAGCGTATAGAATCGGATAGAGCATTTAATGCATATATTCCAAAAGTGAGTGTGAGTGGAGATTTAAAGCAAACGCAAGAAAGAATAGAACGAGTTAAACAGCTGGTTTTTCAGTTAGGATATGACTTGTCCTACTTTATTAGCGTTTATTTTCCTAAGTGTTCATCAAAGACGGCAACATGGTTAATCAATGAGAAGAATTATTCGAACTTGCAACTGCTTGTGAGGTTTTCTGAAGAACAGTTGAAGCGTCACAACGTAGATGTAGACAAGAGGGTATTGGCTGTTTCTCTTTTTGGAGAGGAACCGTCAGCAGGAAGTGGAGCAAGTTGTGATGATAAAGAAGCTGCTGACGTTATGCAAACATTATCCAATAATAATATAAACGTGAATGAGTTAGTGAAAATGTTGGCTGAAAAAGGCTTCACATTGTTTCATTTTTGTAAAATGTTATTAGGAATTAGAGGTTATATCGGAGATGATGACCGTTTAAGTACACGTTTAATTGCAGCGGAAGAAAGCTGTATACTATCAAAAAGTAAATTTGTACATGCACATAATCAATGTGGAGAATATCGTATTGAGTTTGCTGTTATCCAGCAGCTCATTACCTTGTTCTCGTTGAAAGAACATGATAGTATTTATATTGAATTTCTTGAAGCCTATGAAGCTCACCATAAACTGATACACGATAGTGCATCAGCACCGGTATTCTCGGATAAGGATGAAGCAGAAGAAATTGCGATAGGGCTAGTTGAAAGGTCAGTCCCAATCGGGGACATGTTACATGCCTATAGAAAGCGTTTTCAAGCGCGGGTTGATGATGGGACTTTAGCTTTGGTTGTTCCACCACGCTTGTCGTTCAGTCATTCTTGAACATAGGAGGTTTGCGATGATTAACTTTGAAGATATCAAATCAACTATTGAGCAAGCGCTTAGCGCAAAAAAACAGCTTGATAAATCTGTTTTGGTTATTGGACCTCCTGCTGTAGGTAAAACCACTTTTATTCAATATTTGTCAGGCAGGAAATTTACCCCGAAATTAGATGGTTTCGATAAAACATACTTAGAGCCAGAACAATTATCTGAACCATATCATAAGCCTGATGCCAAGACTTCTTATCCTCAGATTACTGACGTTGATGGGTTTTCGTTTATTGAATGTTCAATCTTCGACAGTCGTGATAAAAACCAGGTTATTTGCGAATCCTTAGGT
>CAZCHZ010000020.1:0-10526 GCA_964498615.1 uncultured Legionellaceae bacterium
ACCCTTATGCAGTTTCATCTGTCAGAAAAGCAAGTTGTGATGCATCGGCTAAACTATCTATAGAAATATTCTTAAAGGTAATAAACTCAGTGGCTTGACGATTTCCCAGGGTGATAGTGCCCGTTTTATCTAACAGTAAAACATTTACGTCTCCGGCCGCTTCAATCGCACGACCAGAGAAAGCAACCACATTACGTTGAATCATACGATCCATGCCGGCAATGCTAATTGCAGAAATAAGACCGCCAATAGTTGTTGGTGCAAGACAAACGAGCAAAGCGATGAGCACGGTGACAGTCACCACGCTGCCTGTGTGTGCACTTTCAACACTATAGATGGAATAGGGGAGCAAGGTTGTACATACGAGCAAAAAGATAATCGTTAGCGTTGCAAGTAAAATACTTAATGCAATTTCATTGGGTGTTTTTTGTCGTTTGGCACCTTCCACGAGGGCTATCATATGATCTAAAAATGTTTGACCCGGATTGGCAGTAATTTGAACAATAATCCAATCTGAAATGACGCGTGTCCCGCCCGTGACCGCACTTCTATCTCCGCCGCTTTCTCTAATGACAGGCGCGCTTTCACCTGTAATGGCACTTTCATTGACAGAGGCAATCCCAACGACCACATCACCATCGCAAGGAATATACTCATTTTTTTCAACTAACACATAATCTTTTGCGCGTAATTGAGCAGAGCTGGTTAAAGTAATTGCTGCATTTCTATTTGGACTTTTAAGTTTTTTGGCAAGCGTTTCTTTTCTGGCTTTATGCAAAGATGCAGCTTGTGCCTTTCCGCGTGCTTCAGCAATGGCTTCGGCAAAGTTTGAAAATAACAGAGTAAACCACAACCAGAAAGTGATGGAAAAAATAAAGCCGGTGCTTGCTTCTCCTTGATAAAATATTGCCTGAATGAGCAAGCCTGTTTCTAGAATACTACAGAGATAGACGGTGAACATCACGGGATTTTTTAATTGATGTAGAGGATGCAGTTTGCCCAAGGTGGGCAGAATATTGTTTTTGATGATATCTATTATCACGGCATCCCCAACTGTTCAACGATAGGTCCTAAGGCAAAGACTGGGAGGAAAGTGAGTGCGCCAATAATAAGAACGATGCATATCAGCATTAAAACAAATAAAGGACTATCCGTTGTCAGGGTGCCAGCGCTCAGCGGAACGACTTTTTTCCTTGACAAAGATCCGGCGATAGCTAATACAGGGAGAGCAATCCAATACCGTCCAATCAACATGGCCACACCACCCAAGGTGTTATAAAAAGGCGTATTTGCATTAAGTCCTGCAAAGGCACTGCCATTATTATTTGTCATGGAAGAAAACGCATATAAAATTTCAGTCAGTCCATGCATGCCTGGATTCATAATACTTGATTTCCCCATGTCTGTGATGACAGCAAAGGCGCTGCACAATAATACAACCATGGGCATAATTAATATGGCAAAGGAAGCCATTTTCATTTCAAAAATTTCTATTTTTTTACCAAGATACTCAGGTGTTCTTCCCACCATCAGTCCACAAACGAAGACTGTTAAAATAACAAAAATAAGCATTTGGTATAAACCCGATCCAACCCCTCCAAAAATCACTTCGCCTAAGTCAATCAACCAAAGCGGGATGAGTCCTCCCAGCGGCAGAAAAGAATCTAGAGATGCATTCACAGAACCATTGGCAGTTGCTGTTGTAACACTGGCCCATAAAGCTGAATTAAAAGCACCAAAACGGGTCTCTTTGCCTTCCATATTTCCAGAAGAAGTGAATGTTATGTGTTCCTTCTGCATGAGAAACGGATTATTGTGTTTTTCAATGATAATGTCCGTAATGGATAAGGGCACCATGACAAGTGTCATGGCGATTAACAATGCAAAGCCCTGTCTTGTATTTTTTATCATGACACCAAATGTATAGCAAAGTGCAGCGGGGATAAGAATAATCGCCAGCATTTCTAAAAAATTAGACAAGGGACTTGGATTTTCAAAAGGATGTGCAGAATTTGCATTAAAAAATCCACCCCCATTGCTGCCCAGTTGTTTAATCGCGACTTGTGAGGCAGCGGGCCCCATGGGCAGGGTTTGGGTTTTTATTTTCTCTAAGGGTTGTATAAGGGTGATTGTTTCATAGGGTTTAAAATTCTGAATCACCCCTTGGGATACTAAAAGTAATGACAGGATAATCGCGAGTGGCAATAAGATATACAAAATACCTCGCGTAATATCCACCCAAAAATTGCCAAGCTCAGTGCTTTCATGATTTCTTAAACCTCTAATAAAAGCAATCAATATCGACATACCCGTTGCAGCAGACATAAAATTCTGTACGGTTAATCCGACCATTTGTGTAAAATAGCTTAAGGTACTTTCGCCACTATAAGCTTGCCAGTTTGTATTTGTGACGAAGCTAAGCGCTGTGTTAAAAGCAAGATCAGGATTGACTCCTTTAAAATTTTCTGGATTTAAGGGAAGAACATATTGTCCTCTTTGTATGGCATATAAAAGTAATATCCCGACAACATTAAACAACAACATCGACATGGCATAACTTTTCCAGTTCATTTGTTTTAGAGCTTCTATACCACACAGTCGATAAATGCCCCTTTCTAGGGGACCTAAAAATGTATTGATATAACAAGGTTTATTGTCATAGATGCAGGCCATATATAAACCTAAGGGCTTAACCAGTATTAAACTTAAAGCCAAATAGGCAACTATTTGTAGTATGTCATAAATCGTCATTTAAACGTCTTCCTTGGTTTCTTATTCAAAATATTTCCGCTTTAAAAAGGGCAATCAAGAGATAAATCAATAATCCAATCACAATTATTCCGGCAATGAGATATAAAATATTCATGGTTCAACCCCCAAAAGCAGTGAAAACAGATGGACTAAATACAAAGTGAACCAAAAGAAGCCTAAAATGAGACCAAGGTAAATAATATCCATCATGCAAAAATTCCCTGCTTTATCAATGAAAATAAGGAGCTGCACTTAAGTATGGAAGAGGAAAAGGGGGTATGCAATGGCGGGTAATTAAGTTACATGGCTAATATGCGTGGGATAATTCATCAGCTATTTATGATATTGAATTTTATATAAAACTCGCATTTTGAGGGTAGATGCGATATAATACATTCTTTGTGCCCTCCTCAATCCTAATGCCTTCATTGAAAGGCTCTACCAGGACCGAGTAGAGCTTTTTTATACACATTAATATAACGCCTTATTATTATTAGATAAGTCGTTTTTCGGAGAATGCAGATGACTTTTGATACCTTGAATATTGCTAATACAGGCAAAGCTGAACGCCTTCATCCCTCACTTTTAAAAACATTACAAGTCAAAGCCTTTAAAACGCCGAGAGAAATTCAAGTCCGAGCGATCCCTTTGATAGCCGGAGGTGAAGATCTCATGGGATCAGCTGAAACAGGATCAGGCAAAACACTTGCTTATGTATTGCCCGCCGTGCATCAACTTTTGTTAGAGGATAGTGAAAAACCACAATCTGGTCGTGGTCCTCGCGTGCTTGTCTTGGTGCCGACACGTGAATTGGCCAATCAAGTTAATGAAACTATCGCGGATTTTGCAAGATCTACCCATTTAAGATTTGGTAAAATTACAGGTGGGGTATCTTATGAACCGCAGGAAAATTTATTACGACGTCCACTTGATCTATTAGTCGCAACGCCTGGACGTTTGATGGATCATATGGAAAAAGGGCGTATTGATTTCTCACGTTTAAGGTTATTGGTTTTAGATGAAGCCGATCGTATGTTAGATATGGGTTTTGTAAGAGATTTGGAATATATTGCTAAAGCGCTGCCTAAGCATCGTCAAACCGTGTTATTTTCAGCCACCTTTGAAGGAAAAGTTGCTGATGTTGCGAGTAAATTTTTACGCAAGACAGCAGTGAATCTTCAATTAACCCATGCGAAGAAACAACATGCCTTGATTGCACAGCATATTTATCAGGCGGATGATTATCGTCATAAACGCGCACTTTTAAGACATATTTTACAAGACACTTCAGTTTGGCAAGCCATTATTTTTACAGCAACCAAGCGCGGTGCGGATGCATTAAGCGATGAACTGGCAGCACAAGGGTTTAGTGTGGATGCTTTACATGGCGATATGAAACAAAGCAAAAGAACGCGCACCTTGGAGCAAATGCACAAAGGCAAATTAATGATTTTGGTTGCAACAGATGTTGCCGCTCGGGGCTTGGATGTGAAAAAATTATCGCATGTGATTAATTTTGATATGCCAAGAGAGCCCGAATCCTATGTACATAGTATTGGTCGTACGGGTCGTGCGGGTGAAGCAGGGGTTGCCATTTCCTTGGTTGGACCGCAAGAATGGCCGCAGTTGGCAATGGTGGAAAGATTTGTAGGGCAACGTTTGGAAAGACAAACTATCCCAGGGCTTGAACCCAAATATACTCAACCCCAAAGGCAAGCGCCTAAGTTTCATGGAGGTTTAGGCTCTCATACTAAGCGTTCTTTTCATAAAAAACCTAGCCTGAGCACTAAGGGTTGTGGTAAATTTAAGTCTAAGAGACCAGGTATTAAGTCATCAAGTGGCCCTTTAGGAGCATCTCAGGGATTATCGAAAGCTGCTAAACATCGTTCCGGTGCGCAGCGTAGGCATTCGAAACATAGGCAAGATGTAGGCTAGTACTCAATAGAGGAGTTTATTTATGCAAAGGATTGTATCTTATCTTGTTTTTTGTGTATTAAGTTTTGGTTTATTTGAAGTCGCATTTGCAGCTGCGCACATCAGCCCAAATGATGCTTTAGCGCGTCTCCTTGAGGGAAATAAACGATTTATGAACGATCAATCGCATTGTCCCAATCGTAATGAAGACAGACGGTTGTCTCTTACGGCCAAGCAAAGACCCTTTGCGATTATTGTGGGATGTTCAGATTCACGTGTGCCACCAGAACTTGCCTTCGATCAAGGATTAGGTGATCTTTTCGTCATCAGAGTCGCTGGCAATGTAGTGGGGCCAACAGAATTAGACAGTGTTGATTATTCTGCCATTGTTAATAACTCATCGATTATTGTTGTGTTAGGCCATGAAACCTGTGGGGCAGTGTCTGCGGTGCTTGAAAACAACACTCAGGATATCGAGACTGTTGCGAATTTAATTAAGCCTAGTATAAAACCTAATCAAACACTTCTTGCTGCTATTGAAGCGAATATTCGTCATAGTGTGGATACGATAAAACGTTCTCCACCCATTGCCAAATTGATGAAAGCAAAGCAATTAGATGTGGTTGGCGCATACTACGACTTTAATACAGGGGAAGTACGTATATTGCCAACTCAGTAGTTTGTCACAAACAGTTGCTTAAGCCCCTCTAGATGTCGTTAAATGGACGTTGTGAAACGAGATATACACTTAAGCGGGTTGATTAACTAACTTTGGCAATTGCAATCAATACAAAAACAGGCTTGATAGAGGGCGTAAGGTATGTACCCTCGCCGAATTTTGATCAGCGCCCTTTTGATGCTGAGGTGAATTTATTGGTGATCCATAATATCAGTTTACCCCCTGGCGAATTTGGTGGGCCTTATGTTGAGGCGCTTTTCACCAATACCCTCGATCCGCATGCGCATCCTTATTTCCAAGAAATCGCCGAACTAAAAGTCTCCTGCCATTGTTTTATTCGACGCACAGGAGAGATAATCCAGTTTGTGCCCTTTCATGAACGCGCTTGGCATGCAGGAGAATCGAGTTTTGAGGGCAGGGAGAAGTGTAATAATTATTCCATTGGTATTGAATTAGAGGGCACTGATGAATTGCCCTATACCCCTTCACAATATCAGGCATTGAAAGAAATTACGCTGGCATTGCAAGCAATATATCCAGGGATCACGGAGAATAGAATGGTCGGTCATAGTACCATTGCCCCTATACGTAAGACAGATCCCGGACCTGCCTTTGATTGGCTGGCCTTTAAAACTGCATTGAAAAACACAGATAAGCGAGATTTAGCATGATATCTGATATTGATCCAATAGAAACCCAAGAATGGTTGGATGCCTTAAGTTCTGTGTTGTCCGAGGAAGGCCGCGATCGCGCCGTATATTTGCTCAATCAATTATTAAACAAGGCAAGCAGGGAGGGCTGTCCTGTTGGTCAATCCATCAATACGCCCTATTGCAATACTATCCCCGTTTCAAAAGAAGTGCCTATTCCAGGCGATCCTGCGATGGAGCATCGTATTCGGGGCTTAATCAGATGGAATGCAGTTGCCATGGTTGTTCGGGCCGGCAAGATAGATCCAGATTTAGGTGGACATATTGGTACGTTTGCCTCGGCTGCGACACTGTACGATATTGGTTTTAATCATTTTTGGCGTGCAGCAAATAGCGAGCAAGGCGGAGATTTATTGTATATTCAAGGCCACAGTTCTCCAGGTATCTATGCTAGATCTTTTGTCGAAGGAAATTTACAAGAATCCGATTTGGAACATTTTAGGCGAGAGGTGAAGAAAGGACTTTCCTCCTATCCCCATCCCTGGTTAATGCCAGAATACTGGCAATTTCCAACAGTTTCTATGGGCTTAGGACCCATCCAAGCCATTTACCAAGCACGTTTTATGCGTTATTTAGAGGCCAGAGGTTTGGCCAAAACAGATAATCGGAAAGTCTGGTGTTTTTGTGGTGATGGTGAAATGGATGAACCCGAATCTCTCGGGGCCTTAAGTGTTGCGGGAAGAGAAAATTTAGATAATTTAATTTTTGTCATTAATTGTAATTTACAGCGCTTGGATGGACCCGTGCGTGGCAATGGCAAAATTATTCAGGAATTAGAAGCAGATTTTAAAGGTGCTGGCTGGAATGTCATTAAAGTCATATGGGGCGGTCATTGGGATCTGCTATTTGAGGAAGATAAATCTGGCAAACTTTTGCAAAGAATGGAAGAAGCCGTCGATGGAGATTATCAAAATTATAAAGCCAAGGGAGGCGCTTATACGCGTGAACATTTTTTTGGTCGCTATCCAGAATTAAAAGCCTTGGTAGAAAACTTAAGCGATGAAGAGATTTGGCGTTTAAACCGAGGAGGGCATGATGTCCATAAAGTTTATAATGCCTATAAAGCAGCTGTAGAACATAAAGGTCAACCCACTGTCATCTTAGCCAAGACCATCAAAGGCTATGGTTTAGGAAGTGCAGGGGAAGCACTCAACATTGCGCATAATGTTAAAAAATTAGGCACAGAGGAATTAAAACTATTTAGAGATCGGTTTAATATTTCTATTCCAGATGAAAAAATTGCAGAAGTTCCTTTCTATCGACCTTCGGAAGACAGTCCGGAAATTCGTTATATGCATGAAAGAAGAAAAGCATTAGGTGGGTATTTACCAAAGCGTCGTTTGGAAGCAGATGAGACCTTATCCATACCTTCGCTTTCTATCTTTGACGCTCTTTTAAAAAACAGTGGTGATCGTAAACATTCAACAACCATGGTGTTTGTGCGTTTGTTAATGGCACTTTGTAAAGAAAAAACACTTGCAAAACATGTGGTGCCGATTATTCCAGATGAAGCCCGTACTTTTGGGATGGAAGGTTTATTTAGGCAATTAGGTATCTATTCTCCTAAAGGACAGCTATATGAACCTGTCGATGCCGATCAAGTGATGTCTTATAAAGAGGCTAAAGATGGTCAAGTTTTAGAAGAAGGAATCACAGAAGCTGGTTCGTTTTGTACCTGGTTGGCTGCTGCAACTTCTTATAGCACACATAATATTACGATGATCCCTTTTTATATTTTCTATTCAATGTTTGGTTTTCAGCGGGTGGGTGATTTATCTTGGGCAGCGGGAGATTCGCGTGCCAGAGGATTTTTAATCGGCGCAACATCGGGTCGTACAACCTTAAATGGAGAAGGCTTGCAACATGAAGATGGTCATAGCCATATTCTGAGCAATACCATTCCAAATTGTATTAGTTATGATCCTACTTTTTCCTATGAACTTGCCGTGATAATCCATGATGGTTTAAAACGCATGTATGAAAAAAGAGAAAATATTTTTTATTACATCACTGTGATGAATGAAAATTATCATCACCCAGATATGCCTAAAGACGCAGAATCTGGGATTTTAAAAGGCATGTATTTATTAAAAGCCGCAGAAAAGCCCGCAGCAAAACAGCATATACAATTGATGGGTTCCGGGACTATTTTACTTGAGGTAATTGCAGCTGCTGAATTATTGGAAAAAGATTTTAAAGTGACTGCAGATATTTGGAGTGCAACCAGTTTTAATCTTTTGGCAAGAGAAGGACAGGATGTGGAACGCTGGAATAATTTACATCCAGAGCAAAAACCACGTGAAGCCTATGTGACAAGCTGTTTAAAAAACACTCAAGGGCCTGTGATTGCAGCCACAGATTACATCAAACAATTTGCTGATCAAATTCGTGCCTTTGTGCCTAGAAGATATTGTGTTTTAGGAACGGATGGCTTTGGTCGTAGTGATACACGCGCTGCCCTTAGAAACTTCTTTGAAGTCGATAGGTATTATATTGCTTTTACTGCCTTAAAAGCACTGGCAGATGAAGGGAGCATCTCTAGAAGCTTAGTGACAGAAGCCATGCAAAAGTATCAAATCAACCCAGACAAGCAGAATCCCATCCTATGTTAAAAGACATCCTCGTTCCAGATATTGGCGCTTTTTCTAATGTTGAGATCATTGAAATCTTAGTGAAAATCAATGATAAAATCGCAAAGGATGGATCGCTCATTACCCTTGAAACAGATAAGGCGACCATGGAGATCCCTTCGCCTTTTGCAGGTATTGTGAAAAATATCTATGTAAAGATGGGAGATAAAGTTTCCAAGGGCGATAAAATTTTATCATTAGAAGTGGAAGAGGGTGAACTTTCACCCCCACCCCCACCCCCGCCCTCCCCCGCAAGCGGGAGAGGGAGTTCGCAAAGTGCGGCAGTTGAAACGTCAACAATACAAAAACCTTCCCCCACACCACAACCTTTGCATTCATCCCAACCATTTAAACCCCCTCTCCCGTTCACGGGAGAGGGCAGGGGTGAGGGTAGCGGAAAAGCTGCCCATGCCGGCCCCGGTGTCAGGCGTTTTGCAAGAGAATTAGGCGTAGATCTCACACGCGTATCCGGTAGTGGTAGAAAGAATCGCGTATTACCTTCGGACGTTAAAGCCTATGTAAAAATGATATTAACCAGTGGTAGTACGGGCGTTGCCTCAGAAGGGGGCATCGCACCATGGCCAGATATTGATCATGCTAAATTTGGTCCTGTTAAAATAGAACCCTTATCACGTATTCAAAAATTGTCGGGCAGTTTTTTACTCCGTAATTGGGCGAGAGTTCCGCATGTCACACAATTTGATGAAGCAGACATTACAGCACTTGAGCAATTTCGTAAAGAAAGTCAGACCTTAGCAGAGCAGCAGGGCATAAAATTAACGCCCCTGGCATTTATCATGAAAGCGGTGATTGCAGCACTCAAAGCTTTTCCCAAGGTGAATAGTTCCTTGGATGCCAGTGGCAAGTCTCTTATCTATAAGCAGTATTTCCACATTGGGGTGGCCGTGGATACGCCCAATGGTTTAGTGGTGCCTGTGATAAGGGATGTTGATCAAAAAGGTTTATTTCAACTCGCTAAGGAATTGGCTGAGATGAGTGCCAAGGCCAGGGCAGGTAAATTAACAGCAGAAGAAATGCAGGGTAGTTCTTTTACCATCACAAGTTTAGGGGGCATTGGAGGTACCGCGTTCACGCCCATTATTAATGTGCCTGACGTTGCCATTTTAGGTGTATCACGATCGCAGATGAAACCTATTTTTAAAAATGGAGAATTTGTTCCTCGTTTAATGTTACCTTTATCTTTGTCTTATGATCATCGAGTGATAGATGGCGCAGAAGGTGCGCGGTTTACAACATTTTTAGTTGAACAATTATCCGATATTCGGCGTTTATTGTTATAGCCCTCCTGAAAAGTTTTTTGGCGAGGGAGAGGTGTTTGAGCGAAGCGAGTTTAGCGACCGAAGACAAAAAAGCTTTTCAGGGGGGCTATAAATGAGCGAAAGCATTGTTGATACAGAAGTTGCTGTGTTAGGCGCAGGCCCAGGTGGTTATACAGCAGCATTTCGTGCGGCAGATTTGGGCAAGAAAGTTGTTCTTATCGACGATAAAGAAGCTTTAGGGGGTGTGTGTTTAAATATAGGCTGTATCCCTTCGAAGGCTTTGTTGCATATTGCAAATTTGCTTGAGGAAGCCGTTGATTTTAGTAAGCATGGAGTAGTATTTGGACCGCCTAAGATTGATCTTCCTGCCATCAATACTTGGAAGAATGCGGTTGTCAATCGTTTAACGGGAGGCCTAAAATTGTTGGCCAAACAACGCAATGTCACCGTGATCCAAGGCAAGGGAAATTTTGCATCCCCTAATCAAATTATTGTAGAAACGAAAACGGGCGTAGAAACGGTGAATTTTCAACAAGCGATTAATGCATTTGGATTTAGCCCC
>CAZCHZ010000020.1:10536-12737 GCA_964498615.1 uncultured Legionellaceae bacterium
GATCTCGCCCCGTCAGTTTAGCTTTCTTGCCAAACGATCCTCGCATTATGGATTCTACAAGTGCGTTAGCACTCAGCGATATTCCTGCGCGCATGTTGGTGATTGGGGGAGGCATTATTGGTATGGAAATGGCTGCAGTTTATCACGCACTGGGTTCTAAGATAAGCGTAGTAGAATTGACAGATAATTTACTTGCGGGGGCGGATAAGGACATTACGGCACCTTTATTGAAACGGGTACAAAAGCGCTATGAAAATATCTGGCTTGAAACAAAAGTGGTTAAAGTAGAAGCTAAATCAGATGGGCTTTGGGTAAGCTTTGAAGGAAAAAATGCCACAAGCGCCCCAGAACGCTTTGATAAAATTTTATCAGCGGTGGGTAGGTTGCCAAATGGCAAGCTCATTTCAGCAGAAAAAGCAGGGGTCAATGTGGATGAACGTGGATTTATTCCTGTTGGCAAAGACATGCGCACAAATGTTGCGCATATTTTTGCCATTGGCGATGTGGTGGGTAATCCCATGTTGGCGCATAAAGCCATGCCAGAAGGCAGAGTGGCCGCCGAAGTCATTGCAGGCAAAAAGCATGTTTTCGAGCCTCGTTGTATTCCTTCTGTTGCCTATACGGATCCTGAAGTCGCCTGGGTTGGCCTAACTGAAACAGAATGTAAGGCCCAGAACCTTAATTACGAAAAAGCCTCTTTTCCTTGGATTGCCAGTGGTAGAGCCTTAACATTGGGTAGAGAAGAGGGGATGACCAAACTTCTTTTTGATAAAGATAGCCATCGCATACTGGGTGCTGCTATTGTGGGTGTGAATGCGGGCGATTTAATTGCTGAAATGTCATTGGCTATTGAAATGGGTTGTGATGCAGAAGATATTGCGCTTACCATTCATCCTCATCCCACACTGTCTGAAACAATTGCTTTGGCAGCAGAAGTGTTTGAGGGCACCATTACAGATTTATATATGCCAAAGAAAGAAAAAACATAAAAAAAACCCGAGTTTGTCCTTAAACCCGGGCTAATACTCGTCAATGCTACTTTCTACCAATAATAAAATAACCCTAACATCACTGCATTGCCATATAACGTGAATCTTTTAGCATCATTGGCATTCGAGACAAAGGTACGTCCTGGGATAGACCCAGCCGTTTGAGTATTGCTTGCGGCAGATATTTTGCCGTAATAAGTAAAGATATAATCGGCTCTAAGTGACCAGCTATCATAAAGTTGACGCTCTAGACCGAGCCCCAGTCTTAAGGCAGCACGCTTTTTATTGCTTTTGGACGATACAAAGCTAAAACCTCCGTCGGCATCTCCCGGAGAGAGAAAACCCTGATTGATATTTCTAGTGATGGAGAGTTTGTTGTAAGCAATTCCAATTCTTGCGAACAATAGGGTATTAGGACACAGTAAATATCCCGGTCGAAGGTCCAGTCCAAACTCTAGGGCGTTAAGCTTAGTTTCGATAGAATTGCTGTAATTAGTTCTGGCGACGGTAGCGCCACCTCCACCCACAATGGTGATTGTATTAATGTCGATAGGACTTGTTTGATGATATTCAGAAACACTTAAAAACCCCTCAATCCCGCCATAATAGACATCACACCAGGTACAGCCATAGCCTCCAGAAATTACGCCTAAAGGAGAATTTTGGTCTGCATTAAATTGCTGACTAGCATGAAACACTGCTGTAGCATCGTCATCGTCAAGTATATTAATAGTGGTATTGGAATTACCATGTCCTTTTCTAAAAGTTCCTCCTACAGATAATCCTGTAAACCAGCCATCAAAACAATCATTTGCATCTGACAAGGCAAGGGGGGCTGCCATAGTCAAGATGAGCGCTAAGGTTAAATACCAAGCTATTTTGTTCATGGTTCATTCCTTGTGGTAACTGTCATTCATCCTAAATTCATTAAAAAATAAGCCCAAGTTTATCAAATATACTTGGGCTATTTTCACGCTCAATTTTTTACCAGAAGTAAAATAAGCCTAGCATTGCTGCATTGCTCGCAAGTTTCACTTTGGTTGTGTTAGTACCCGTTGTGACGAAAGCCGCGGTTCTATTCGTAGCCGTGGCGGAGGCGGTCACCCTACCATAATAGGTATAAATGTAGTCAGCGCGAATAGACCAGCAATCCCAGAAACGTCTTTCAAGTCCCAGACCCAATCTGAATGCTGCGAGTTTCTTGCTCCGTGA
>CAZCHZ010000021.1:0-12416 GCA_964498615.1 uncultured Legionellaceae bacterium
TAAGCACTAATAAGATTAGAGGTAATGTATACATGCATGCTCTAATGGCAAAGGCTGAGTAATTTGAACAATAAAAAGGAAGGGTCACTATTTTTTCGTACCTTTACGACGACTAGAAGGGGTGCCTGTTGAATTTGGTTTTGCAGTTGTTTGTGAGGTAGATTTACGGGATGATGAAGGTACTTGCCAGGTCATAGGTTGGGCAGGCGTGGTAGGACTTTGAGCATCAGAAAATCCAAAAAAATCGAAATCATCAGAAAGGGTTTCTTTCTCTTTGGTGTGTTTTTTCTCTGTATCATGAAAATCATCTGGGTCACTATCATCGCCTGGAATAGTATCGTCGTCATTTCCTCCACTTAAATATTTATCCATGGCAGCGGGTAGGCCCTTCAGAGGTTTTGTAGCTCTTTCTTTTGTGTATTTGAATTGCATCAATTCACTAAGACTGACACCCCCGGCTTCCCACATATGTCCACTAGGACCATACACCTCTGGCATTATGTCAGCCATGAGTTCTGCTGCAAAGGCTTTTGCAGCCATTTTCGTTACTGCACTTGCATATTCTTGATTAAAATCGACCAAGCCAAGGGTTTTAAATTGTGTGGTAATAAAACTTTTAACCACCTTGTAGTCTTCATCGGAATCAACAAAAATCGCACCAACTACAGCTTCAAGGGCATCTGATAATACCTTGGTATTTTTCCTTGCTTCGTTTTGTTCTTCACCAGCGCCTATGATTAAGTAATCGCCAAGTCCAATATTTTTGGCAACTTTGGCGAGCGGGCCTTTGTTATTTACATAATTGCTTAATGCTGTGGTGAGTTGACCTTCGTTCCAATCCGGATGATTGTCAAATAAAATGTTGCTCACAATCAAACCAAGTACTCTATCACCAATAAATTCTAATCGTTGGAAATCGCCAATCTCAGATGCTTGGGTACCTTCTTGTAGGGCAGAGCGGCGGGTCAAGGCTCGCAATAGTAATTTTTCGTTTTTGAATACATATCCTAGAGATTTTTGAATTTTTCTACGATCACCTTTATTTCTGAACATCGTTACCATCCTCCTTTACATATTCAAAATTTTGCCCCTTAGATTTTGTAATGACAACTAAATTTTTGGCTTGAACGAGCAAGTTAAACAGCTTTAACTTAGCTGATATTATACCAGTAAGTATGGTCTGAAATTTTGTTGCTGATTTGCAACAAAATAATATTTTGAAGAGTTGATAGTTTGGTTGGCAAGATATAAGCTATTGTTTTTAAATAAAATATGCAAAAAGCCTTTGGTGATCTCTGATAACCTCTGATAAGATTCATTGCTTAGCAGAAGTGTTTTTTTGAGTAGTTATTCATCGAGGCACTAAGAAGCATTAGATGGGGTATATTTGGGGGTACATTTTTAGGTCTGAATTAGAGAAACCTAGGCATGATGCGGCTTTTAGCCCCCAATGTGAGTGACACCGCCCCACCAAATTGAAATTCGACAACATCCAAAGACATCCAGAAACCCGCTTAGAGTGCGGGTTTTTTTTGGTCTTTCCATCTGTAGCAGTTATCCGGAATTTCCGGATAACTGAATCTTCTTGTAGCTCCCTGCTAGCAAAAATATTTATCAAAGGAAGAATTCAGGGGATTAAGCCTCGCTGATATCGAGATTGACTCTTTAACCCTAACGTTTGTTGAATGCGATATATTTTCTAAGATACTCAATGAGCTTGCTTGGGCGATTAGCGTAATAAGACTTAAAGGCTTGCAGATTTACGCTCATCATTAGCCAATAACTACTCAGTGCGGAATAAATCGGCCATAATTGTTTGGCTAAAATAAAGGCCTCTAATAACTTGGCTTTTGGTTTCGCATCCAACCAATTTTCGAGACATGCATCTTGCAGTTTCTGATAGGTTTGATCGGTTTCTTTCACTCCGTGATGGATGGTGGATTGATGCAAACATGTATATAAAGAAAAAAATGGATGGATGATGGCGGATTCACCCAAGTCAATGAATGTCATTTTCTTAGAGGTTGGGTCAATGCGAATATTATTGTCATGAAAATCATGTTGCCCTAATGTTTCAGGGATCCAATAGTTGGACAATAATGTGCATTGTGCTAAAAATTGTGGGCTTAAACCTCGCAATGTTTGTAGTTCTTTGTCGGTGATGCCTTCTCCTTTTAAAAAATCAATTTGATTTATCATTTGATCGTACAGAATGGGCAATTTATCTAGTCGCCAATCTGTAACACCTAGTTTAAAAAACGTTTCTATATAATCTTCTGTCGATCGTTGAATCTTGGCGTATTGCTTAATTGCTTGACACAGAAGATCTGGTCTAAATTCGGCTTTTAGAGTTTCGCGCAAAGATTTTCCGGCATCTTTCATCAAAAAGCAATGTAAATCATTGTTGATAGCTATCACAATCGGTACATTGGCATGAAATTGTTCAGACAATAATCGAATGATCTCGGGTTCTAAAGATAAATATACAGATGGTGGTGTTTGTTTTAAATAAAAGTCACCTGTGGATGTTGAAAATCGAATTACATTAGACCAAGGTGTTGATGACAGAATTTCGGGTGAATGTTCTATTAAGTAACCATTAGAAATTAGGCAATCGCTTCCCCATTTGAAAATCTGTGTTTGATTATTCATTAGTTTCCATGGTCGGTAATTAGGATCCGGGAGTCAAGTCTTGACATTAACAAGCCATTTAATTAGAATACCTTTGTATCTTGTCAAAGTCAAGACGTGGACCCCCTTGGTACTTATCTCCTATAACGTGTATACCGCTGACCACACAGACGTGATTCACCATCAGTTGCTTCAAGAACCAATGCTGTTTCGTCCTCATCAAACGTTTGAAATACATTTGCTGATCTCAGTTCAGTATACGCATCCTCTATTTCATTTGTAGCAGTATTGATATGAGCAGAGACTACGTGAGTATCTTGGTACGTTCTAGTCCCCCAGTTCCAATCACGTAGTTCCAAAGTAGTACGCAACAATTGGGTTCTACCAGGGGTATAGATAGTTCTAGTGATTTCTTCAATTCGAGGATCATCTCCATATCCCTGTCCTTCAAGAGTCGTTCTGGTAAACTCATTGACCCTAAATCGTAACTCTGCTGATGATCTTGATTGCACCAGTTGTTCAGGCTCTTCCGAACCCTCGGTAAGGCTTTCGAAAGCATCGATGAAATCATTATATGAAGCCCAATTAAAATTACATTGTCTTAGGGTTTGCGAATGTTCAGGACTACCCTCCAGAGAATCGGTCAGCGGGCTAAACGTGCTGGGAAAATCTTCAGAATAAGCATAGTAATCACTGTAGGTAGTGAATACTTGTGGATTTGCCATGAAAGCGAAACCTGTATCCATAAAGGGAGAATTATAATTATTAATACAGTTTATAGAAGTTGCATTGCTTATGGAATTTCCAAAATCAACTGTAGTTCTTCTTGTAAAAGTGGCACCACATACACGCCTTTCCCCAGAGTGCGTCGATCTTGCTTCAATGACGAATCCTGTTTCACCAGGTTCAAGTGGTTCATCAAAATTGGCCGCCTCAAAAGCACTCATCGATCTGCGCTCGCGAACAGCATTGGTTACGCTATTTGTTTCAGGATCTATATCATAAGTGATGGGATCATCACAGTCTGAAGCTGACACGGTAGCCTTCTCTTGAAGTGCATTTCCTGTATAGGTTAAATGAATCACTGCTCTTTGTGCTGGATCAGGATGTCTTTGAATCGCATGATAGGAATACAGGACATCATCGTTAATATTATATTGTGGTAGATATCCGGTTCGGATCTCCGCCAAGGGATCCTCGACCTCCTTAAACCAGATAGCAACCTCTGCAAACTCACTGTCCATATCGCATCTGAATGTATTAAAAGTATCAGGTTCATTTGTACCGGGGGGAGCTTCCCTAATCTCCCTACCTTCATAATATCTAGAATTGACGCTTTCATCACCATATCGACCTCTATAATTTCTAAAGGTTCCATCTATGGCGGTTGGATTGCGTGTAAAATTTGCGAACTGAGGAACGATTGAAGAATTTTCCAGGGCTTCACTTAGGTTTTCAAATAGCCCACTAAGACGTGTATACCTTCGACCACATAGAATGTCACGACCAATAGTTGTTTCAAGAATTAATGCTGGCCTATTTAGAGGAGTTGCCTGAAATGCTGCTGGAGATCTTTGTTCAGTAACAACATTCGTAATATCATTTGAATTAGGATCAATATAAGCAGATTCTATATGAGAACCGGTAGATCCATCTGAGTTTGGCGGGAATAATTCCAAGGTTGTACGAACCAATTGAGTTCCACCCGATGTAGAGATCATCCTATTGACTTCTTCAATTTGAGCATGCGTCTCATTCCCTTCTTGCAGAATTCTTCTCTCAAACTGATGGACCCTAAATCGTAACGCTGGCGTTGAGCTTGCTTGGATTTCTTGCAAGGGATTTCTCAAGAAGTTGCTGCTGTTGTTAGTAAGAGCATTGAAAGCTCTGGTGAGACTGGTGAATGCCGCATGGAAATTATCAGAGACATCAGACAGAAAACCATTTACCTGTGGATCCCAACAACCCTCCCATGGACCACTACCATCATTGTTTTGGCCACCTACTATAGCGTCTGAATATCCATCCCAATATTGACTGGTCCGCCATCTATCATGATATATAGTTCTGTAATCACCATAGGCAGTCAACTCTAGTGGATTTGCCATGTAGGCGTAATGCCTGTCCATAAAGAAGGGATTGGGATTAACACAGCTTATAGAATTTGTAGAATTAGCATTACTTGTAGAATTTCCGAAATCAGTAAAATTCCCAAAGACGCCTGTAGAACTTACACCGTTATCTGCGGTACTTGACCCGTTATTCTCTTGCGCGCTTACGAAAATAAATGGAAACTTGATAGTAATCAATGCAAACATTCTTACAAGAGGTGATTTAGAAAATGTGCTAGGGAATTCAACGATTGCGTTTACTACTGATTTGGTGATTGCGATCCCCGCTTTTTTGAAGAAATTCTTTATTCGGCTTGATTTTTTTTTAGACATATTGTTTCTCCTAGTTAAGATCCAATAATAAATTTAATAAGCTTGATGAAGGAGTAAAGATCACCGACTGCCCCACCATCGAGCTTGACTAAAAATACTACCACATACCCGTCTATCCTCAGGATCTGTGGATCTTGCTTCAAGGACGAATCCTGTTTCGTGAGGGTCAAGCCAGGCTTCAAAAGCACTCATCGATCTTCGTTCACGAACAGGAGTAGTTTCTCTATTTGTAGTCAGATCTCGATGATAAGATATGGGGGTATCAGAGTCTGGATCTGGGTTCACGGTAAGCTGCTCTTGAAGTGTGCCGTTCGTCGCGGCTAAGTGAATCACCGCTTGCACATTTGGATCAGGATGTCTTTGAAAGGCGTGAAACCCATATGTGATTTGATTATTTGGACCCCTTGTTAATTGTACTGGATCTGTCGTCTGGATAGTTACTATGGGATCAGGCTCAGTCTCAAACCAGTGAACAATATCTGCAAACGTTGTATCCAGATCACATCCATATCTGTCAAACGTAGCAGGAGCATTCGTAGTAGGATCACCTTCGCGGATCTGCGAGATGCCACTTGGACTTGCATGTCGATTATTAGACCAATTTATATAACCTCCAAATCTATTTAGAAAACTTCTAAAGGTTCCAACTGTTGCGAGTGGATTGACTACAAAATTTTCGCATTCTGGAACTACGCCTGAATTAGCAAAAGAATCTTCCAGGCTCGAAAAATTTCCGAAGAGACTGCTGGGTCCATGCCAGGAAGGCGGAGGAGGTGGTGGAGGACAATCAGGAGGACACATAGGTGGAGGAGGAGGTGGTGGCGGTGGCGGAGGAGCTACGCTGTCTTCCGATCCCCCTTTGTGGGTTGCAAGATAGCTTCCAACACCAATAGTGGCCACGATAGCGAGGCCCCAGAACATGATGCTCCTAAAACCATTGAACTTTTTTATTAATCTTATGCCGAAGTTATCTTGTCTTTGATGTGATCGAGCTGCAGGTGCTTGAGGTGCTACAAGAGGATCAACCTCTATCTCTACTGCTGGTAGAGGTGCTTCCTTCATGTCCTGTAGTTCGACAGCCATATTGTTTCTCCTAGTTAAATACTTAGCATTTAAAGTTAGTTAAATACTATTTGTTCTTTATCTAAACTATTTTCTCATAGGGCAGGAGAATGAGTCAAGTGAAGGGGTAAATGTTAGTTCCTTGACCCCCTCTGATCTCTATGGCACCATGACGCATTACTAATTAAAGAAAGTAACTTAGGTAGTAAGCAATTTAACTTGTAAAAAATTTAATTTAACTAATTTGATGTCGGGGATTATAGTATGTCTATCAACTTTGGAAATCATGATAAATCAGGGTATACACGTATTGATTCAAAAGTTCGTATAGATTCAGAAACTAATAAAAATCTCATTTTAGATAATGGCATTAAGATAGATTCAAATTTCGATACAGACCGTGAAAGTAAGTACAAAGAAGAAGATATAGAACTAGAACTTGGATTACTTGGGTTACCGGTGGAAAAACCTAGAAAACCAACAAGAGTTGGGGACTTGTCTGAGGATTATAGCCCGGCAAAACTTCATTCATTGGAGTTTGCTTTTCGCAAACTGAACAGAATTCATGAACTACGTGCGCAGGAGGATGAAGGTTACCAGAAATCAACAAAAGAAGCTGCTGAACTTCAACAGCAATCTATATGTGATCCTTCAGGATGTGGCATTACAGTGCCTATATATAACGATTGTCAGAGCGGGAAATTATGTTTGTGTGGTTGTGATCTTGAATCTGAAAACGATCGTTGCTGCAGAATGTGTACTTACTATTCTTTTGGAGGCTGGATTATAGACGGTATTAATTCTTTGGTCTGGCACATTCTTTGTACGCCTTGTATTTATAAGTGTGATCCTGGTTTACCCATTCAACGGAAATTAAAAAACAGGACCATTAGTCAGCATCAGTCTCGAATTGAAGCCTTGAAAAAGGAGGAAGACCCATATATTAAATTGATTGGAAAATTAATTAAACGATATCTGGCAGAAGGAAAATTTCTTGAGCTTATAGAAGCTCAATTTCTAATTGCTCTAAGAAAGGGTAATATCGGTATCCCTCTCGTCAGTACCATGTTGAAAAATGGCGTCGATCCTAATTTACGGGATGAAAATGGAAATACTGCCTTGATAATTGCAGCTCAAACTTCTAACGTTCAAGCGATCACTGTTTTACTTGAACAGGGTGCCGACCTTAATATTACGGTGAAAAATAATGATGGTCTTACTGCTGTAGACATAGCTGAAAAGATAAAAGATTCTAATGAAAGCAGAAAGTCAATATATGATATTCTGTTAGCAACTAATAAAATGATTGCACACTTTGGCATTTCGGAATATGAAATTAATCGCGCACTGAATATCATGAGAATTCATGCCGATGATTGGCATCGATATCTACCTGCAATAGCAACAGCCCATCGTAGCAAATTTGTTGAACTACCGCTTGTAGAGCGATCGAGATGTATCCCTGGATTTGCACTTGAAATAATTCCTCAAGTAACACGAAGACTCGCTTTGCAAACAGTACGTGCGGCTGACATTCCAGCCGATGATGAGAATCGCTATGTTGATTTAATCATCGCTTCACATGACGCAGAAGTTGGAGGCACTCACCACCCAATCGCTTGGCATATTGAATCAGTATTACAGCAAGAGGCCCTGAATGCAGTAGTCGCGGCAGATATCTCTGAAGAAAATCAACAGGGCTTGGTCGCTGAAATTATCGGAAAATTTAAATCACAGATAGCTGCTCCATACAACATTATTCCAGTACTTGTTGACATTGCTAATCATCAAATTGGTGAATATTTCATTAATCGTGAACTCGATGACAAAAAGATGCCTGCGGTTGATCGTCCTCGATATTTAAGCGCAATGATGCGGCATTATCATTGCACACCAGAGTCTGTTCTTCGACCAAGAGAGCTTGCAGCGGCAGCGTTTTCTCAAGCACTCAGAGAAATTGTTTTAGAAACAGTATTGGCTGGCCACATTTGCATAGCTGATCAAACGCGATATGTGACAGCAATTATCGAATCGCTGACCGCGGAAGTCGAAGATACTCATCTCGAGATTTGTCATCCGATCCTTTGGCATTTTGTACAGAGATACGCTTTGGAAATAGTACAAGCTGCGAACATTCCTGTGGAAAGTCAACCGGGTTTGATCATGCAAATATTATACCATTTTGAGTCTCGTGTTAATGCAGCGCTTGACCTTAATCCACTTCTTGCTGATATTGGAAATAAAATTATCAAAGAATATTTAGATGGAGTGAGTCAAGAGGCCATTGTTAGTATCATTGATAATTGTACTGATTTTATGACAACTGATATCCCAAAAGAACCTGTTATACTTCATGACTTGGCTGTCTGGCGTCCTCTTAATAATAATGCCGTGCTCAACGTAGGGGCAGCTCTTGAAAGAGCTGAAAAAGTGGCTACTGTGCAAAGACATAAAATTTACAGTAAAGCTTCCGTTAAAGCTTGGTTTCGATATCGAACAACGACGGGTATTCCCTGCGCAGCAGATACAGCAGATAATCTAATTCGATATCAGAATGCGGCTGGAAATCTTGATCCCAACGGTTATCCAATTGCAACTAATCCCAAACACCCTGTTTTTACCGGTTCAATTTTAACATATCCTGAAACAAAATTTTATGATGCAACACTGCTTTTGGTGATGCAAATGATTGCGGCGGCACAAGCCATCAATCAAAATGCAAGAACAGCTGCTGCAAATCCTCATTTTACAGCGTATAAGTTTAATCGCAGCGATGAGCAGCCCGTTATCATTTGGAGATATTTGAATGGCCGTAACCCAAACACAGGGGTTTGTGAAATAGGATGGCTTATTCAGGAGACATTGAATGCTGCAGTGACGGAACTAAATGCATTTATTGCAAATCCTTATCCTCGCTTACATCATAATGGTGCCACAGATCAAACCCTCAAAAAGGCTAACTATTTTCGGTCTTTAGGGCTTCATCGTCTTTCACCTCTTGTTCCTGGAGACTTTATTATTGCTAACGGGATTTCTGTTACAGGGGTTGATCGTAACGGTGCAATAGATAACTCTAAGCATCGTTCGGAAAGACAAAATATTGTTATATTCAGTTCTTCGTTATCGTCTCCGTCCTCTCGCCGGGCTTCCGCTGATCCTGCGAGTCAGCAGTGTTTTAAGCGCTAGTGCTGAAGTATCTCCACAAAATTTAGAGTTGTCATGCCAGCCTTTAACATTTGTGGGGATATCTCAGGACTTGATCCCTTAGCCTTTAGCGGCATTCAAATTTTCAAGCGTAGTTTCATGCCCATTTTTCTGTACACTTTGGGCCTTGTTGTAACTTTCCATTAATGCGCGATATGGGGGTACTATGTGATCTACCATGATATCTGCAAAGTCATAAGCATCCTTGCGATTCCATGTGCTCATGATTTCCGCTAGCACTGCATAGGTATCTATTGGCATGACACCAGCCTGCATGATGCGAGCTATGGTGATGTCGGTTGCCATTTTGCTCCAATTGCCGGAGGCATCTATCACGCAGAACACTTTATAACCATTTTCGACTGCACTCAATGCAGGGAATGTCATACATACGCTCGTGAGTGTACCCGCGATGATCAATGTCTTGCGATGTGTTTTCTCAATGGCCTTCACCCATGCCTGATTATCCCAGGCGTTTATCTGACCAGTACGTGGGATATATATAGCTTCAGGGTTATATTGATGAATTTCAGGAATGAGCGGGCCATTTGGGCCATCGGGGACTGAAGCCGTGGTGAAGGTTGGAATTTTGGCCAGATGAGCTACTTTGGCTAAAGCAATGACATGATTGCGAAGCACCGGTTGATCTATATCTCGTACGAGCTGAAATAAGCCTGATTGATGGTCGATGAGCAGCATCACTGCATCATCTGGATCAATCATCCATTTGTTTTTATCAACTGTTTTCCTAAAAAAATTTGACATGGTTTTGTTCCTTTAAATTTTAAGGATTGCGCATCCATACATACTAACTATAGTGCATTCATCTTGAATTTCAATTTGACCTAAAAGCATTTGAAATCAAGGTATTATATTCAGCTAATTTATGGCCCAGGACAGAAAAAGTCTAGATTGCCAAATTCGAAGATGCGGTTGTCCGAAACTCATATAACTTGCTGTTGCTTCAATAAAGAATGATTGCGTAATCAATGTCCTGACACCCAGACGGGCCAAGCCACTCCAAGGTGAAGTTTGATGTGCTCTTAGATCGCCACCTAGTATTTTCCCGCCATTCGGTTGTACAAATGCATAATTTACCCCTATGTCGACATAAGGAACTGCTGTCATCGTGCCATGTGCAAACCTAATGTGTTTTGACGCTTCCAGTGATAATTGAGACAAACCATAAGCACAATTAACTGAAGCCCTAGGAATAGAAAATAAAATTCCATTATTTGTCGCATACATATTGTAACCCGGAATATAGAAATAGCTGTAAAATAGAGCAGGTTTAGGCTGTAACAGTATCGAACCTACATTATATACGCCTCTGGCAACGAAAGAAACGGAATAAACCTGGGTTTTATATCTGCTCTTTAAAATAGCAATATCATTATGATTTTCAAATTGACTATAACAAAGCGTTCCGTCCATAGCCCAATTAGGTAAGAATTTGTAACCAAAATAGGGTCCAAAGGTGAATCCCCTTGCGCTTGTTTTCCAGGTGTCATTAAAGCTAGAGGATTTACCTGTATTGTGAGCCAGCATGGCGCCAATCACGGCTTTATTATTGATTAGGCGATCTCCGCCCATGGTGATATTAGTTGCACTACCTTTGCGATCAAGTAGAAATCGAAAGTCTCTAATATCAAAATAACGATTATCTACCCAAAAATTGAAAAATGGTTGTTTTGCAAATTCACGTCCTGGTGTCACGGAAACTGTATTAGTAAAACCATCACCACCACCTTTCGCTAAAGCACTGGCAGTTGACGCAGAGCTCCCACCGCCACCGGATGGCGGCAACTCTATTGGCGGAGTGACCTCTCCAGGCGGTAAACCGCCAGGTAATGGTGGAAATGTTATTCCTCCTTGTTGGTTATCTTTATCGAGAAAAACCAGTTCACCATCTATGATTTGATATAAACTATGGGGATCACCGCTTCCCTGAGATACAAAAGGTGAGAAAGTAGTATGCAAACCAGGTTGTGGTTGTGTCCAATCATCTACAATTTGATTACGTGCCTGAACTTCAAACATACCCTCAGATGTCTGTGACAACCAAACTGATCTTTGGCCATCAGATGTTATTCCTAAAAAGACAATGTTACCTGGTGGATGATCGGGTGTTGCTAACACTGTATTTGATGTAAACAAAACAATGGTGGCAATCAGTAAGTTTTGAAAAACTATCCTTGTTAAGGGCATTGACCATAACTCCATACGATTTTCAGTATAGTATATTGCAATGCAAAGCTGCGAAATGTACTAACTACTTAATTTTTATGGTTTTTTTCAAGATCTGATATAATTGAAACAAATGCTGAGATGGCTTGCCAATAACGTTGTTGGCCAATTTCCATCACGTCATTATGTCCTGCGCCATCTATAGGTATGAAAGTTTTCGGGGAATTGGCAATGTCGAATAATTTTTTGCCCTGCCAAAATGGTATAATACCATCTTGACTCCCATGTATTATTAAAATTGGAACCTTAATGGATGCAATTTTTGCAGAATTCCGATACTTATCGATGGGAAAAAGCGGAATTTGGGTGATTGTTCTAAAGGCACTTAGCATGGCACTTTCTATAATTAATCCGGCGATGGGTACTTTGGTTGCGAGTTGAATGCTTGGACCACTGCCAAGGGAGCGACCATAGAGTATAATATTTTCAGCGGGAATTTTTAAGGTATTTCGTAAATATTGATAGGCGGCGATAATATCGTAATAAGTGTTTATTTCCGTTGGTCGTCCTTCGCTTGTGCCATAGCCATGGTAATCGTAAGCAAATACAGAAAAACCATGCGCCTGAAAAGCACTCAGTAATGAAAAGATGCTGCCTATATCTTCTCCATTACCATGGCTGACAAGTAAGGTGTATTTTGCATTTGGATTTTGTAAGTACACGGCGGAAATTTTTTTACCATCTTGGGTAAGCAGTTTAATGATGGGACTGGGTAACATGTTGTCGGAATACGATGATTTTGGACTGGGAAAAATGGCGATATCTGAAAGAAAATAAATAAGCACCATCAAACAGAAGTAGGTTATCGCGATATTGATAATGAAATTC
>CAZCHZ010000022.1:0-802 GCA_964498615.1 uncultured Legionellaceae bacterium
ATTATTTGGTAAGAGTAACTGTAGATCCAAAAGAACTCTAAAAGTTACCGGACATTACGCTGTATCCTGGTATGCCAACGCAAGTGAATATTATTGTCGATAGACGCACACCCTTAGAGTATTTGTTAACACCCATTACCGATAGTTTCAGTCGCGCCTTTAGAGAAAAATAACCATTTATACGTCATTGCGAGGAGCTTGCGACGAAGCAATCCAGAGAAAATGCTAAGTTCTTTCTGGATTGCTTCCCGCCACTACGCCTCGCGCTCGCAATGACGGTTAAGACCATTAAGGTTTTGATGGCTTTGATTTTTTGGGTGTCGCTTCTTGTATTAGGGTGGGCAAAGTGTCTGCAGTAATACCTAACTCCGCCAATTTTGCAAGAAAATCTTTAATCACAGCGCCATGCATATTATCACCATTATGTTCACGATGGAAGCTTGTTAAGGGCTTATCCGCAAAATATAATAATGCGCCTTGTGTGGTCTTTTCCATCCGAAAAGGCGGTAATTTTGATATCATATTGGCAAATTCACTGGATTCTATTTTATCATGTAAATCTTGTTTCCCGTTTATAATCGAATCAAATAATGCACGGTTTTTGCCTTTTAGCCCCTGAATAGAGGCTAGGACCTTTGCTTGATTTTGTTTAAGGGCTTTTGCTTTTTCTCGCGCTACTTCTGCAAGGTGGTTTCTTTCTTCAGCAAATTTCTCTTCCGTGGTTCTCGCTTGCGATGCCTGTTCTCTTCGCATTTGTGCAAATGCTTTCTCGCTTCTTTTGGCTATCAGAAAAGAATCATTG
>CAZCHZ010000022.1:812-12254 GCA_964498615.1 uncultured Legionellaceae bacterium
GATATTCATGTATAGCATCAGGTTTAAATTTGAACAACATAAGGTCTCGAATAACAGATATGCCATTTCCGGTGAATATACCCATGTATGTGCTTAAGTAATCTGCAATCGTTTTGATGATGTTCAGGTCTGCAATAATTACGCAACAATCGATTTCTGATATTTCTTCACTATCCGGGATCATATCTTTTGCTTGATTAATTTTTTGTTTTGTTAAGCTTTGAGTACCTTCACATATACCTTTCAAGCACGTTAATATGTGGAATGATTCTGCTTTATCTTGAAGGGAAGTCTTAATTGTTTGTACCTGTTTTTCAAAAGCATCAGACAAACGTTTGTTGCAATAGTCGGAGACGCTTTTGATGTATTGTAAAAGCTTTTCTTTCTTGAACTGCAAACAATCATCTTGCACGAAAAAGGCTTGCAAATCTGCTTCAAAATCTTTAAGTTGTGACGAAAGTTGCGTGATCATTTGGTTCAAGGGCGGCAGGATGCTGTTGCGCATGTTTTGCATGGGTGGCGTGAAACACACACGAGCACGTTCACCTCTTTCTTCTAGATATTTTTCAAGATCAGCACATGACCTTAAAAGTGCTGTTTTGGCTAACATAATATATGGTAATATAAGACGAGACTTGGTGAAAGCATTGATTGTCCTTTCACCTAGAATCTGTTCTGCAGTGATTATTGTTGATCCTGCTACAAGATGCTTAATAATCTGATTGATGGCTGTTGTAAATTCCTGAAATATTGTATGAGATAGTTTAATATAAGCTTCAGATTGAGATGTTCCGTCCTCAAAACGCTGCTGGAGTGTTCGGATCGCTGCCTCTTGAGATCCTTTAAAGGATATTCCCTGTGTAAAGTGTGGTAGCATGATGAGCCCAGAAGCCATCATCAGGGGAGAATTTGGTCCATCTGATTGTGCTTGAAGGCTTTTGATAAGGTTATTAAGAGTAGGTAAAAGTTCTGAGAGGGTTTTTTCTATTTTATTGTGATCATCATAAAAACTTTGTATAAATTTATCTCTAACCGCATTGATTCTTTTACTAATAGGTATATTAATTATTGCCTTATGTAACAATAACGGATCGATAGCAGCATGATTTCCTTTAGCAGCGGCAATACCCAATGGGGTGCAGCCTCTGTGATCTTCTGCGTTTACATCAAGATCGAATTCTCTAACCACGGCTTCCAATATCTCGGTGGTTTCTTTTTTGCTAGCAAGTAAGTGCAAGGCAGTTTGTCCATCTGGAAGTGTATCGTATATGTGCTTTAAACCATATTTGGCTAAAAATACTTCTAATGGCGTTTTCGCATTATCTAATTCTAATAAGGGACCATCTAATTCTAATAAGGGACCATCTAAGTCTAATAATGGTGTTGACATATTATCTCCGCGATGAATATTTTCTAGACCTGACATGTATCATAACACATGTGTCATATAGCTAGCAATAGGTGTAATAACACCTTAATTTTTAAACAAAAAATCGTTCTTAGTTGGCAAACTTTCCTTGACAAGCTTTGGTCAATCTCACTATAGTTTACACAAGTGGGAAAAAGTGGGGTAAGATGGAGGGATTCCAAAATAGGGGTTTAGAAAGTGTTTCGAGGTATTACAGCGATACAACTGGACGACAAGGGAAGGCTTGCCTTTCCCCGGCGTTATCGCGATCGCCTCTTAATCGAGGCAAATGGCCAGCTTGTGCTCACCATCGAAACAGAACTTCCTTGTTTGTTAGTATACGCGCTTCCTGAATGGGAAGCATTGGAGGGCAAACTTGCCGCTTTGCCCAGTTTTAACCCAGTCGCAAGAAGAATCCAGCGATTACTTATAGGTCATGCGGCCGAAGTAGCACTTGATAATCAAGGCAGGATTTTAGTCCCCCCTCTCTTACGTGAGTACGCGGGCCTAGAAAAAGAATTGATTTTACTTGGGCAGGGACGCAAGTTCGAACTCTGGGATGAGACAAAATGGAATGGTTTGCGAAAAGAGTGGTTGGCCAAAGGGTTACATGAAGGAGATCATCTGCCGGATGATCTCTCACAATTGTCGTTATAGTGCATGTGCAAGAGAGTAATGTTGTGGATAGACATCAGGCAGTGATGGTGGAAGAAGTGGTAGAAGCCTTAAATATTCAGGCAAATGGGATATATGTGGATGCCACTTTTGGTCGAGGTGGCCATGCAAGTGCAATTTTGCAACGTTTAAGTGCTTCAGGCAAGTTATTGGCCATGGATAAGGATAGTGACGCTTCTAAAATTGCAGAAAAATTAGCAGCCAATGACGCCCGTTTTATATTTCAAAAAGGCGCATTTTCTCACATTGATACATTTTGTCGGGGACTAAACCTTTCGGGCAAGATACAGGGCATTTTATTAGATCTGGGGGTTTCTTCCCCGCAATTAGAAGATGCATCACGAGGATTTAGCTTCCTAAAGGAAGGACCTTTGGATATGCGTATGGATAGCACCCAAGGACAAACGGCTGGGGAATGGATAAATACAGCGACAGAATCAGAAATCGCAGATGTTTTAAAAACATATGGCGAAGAGCGCTTTTCTAGAAGAATTGCCCGTGCTATTATTGATGCGCGTTCACAAGGAATTATTACAAGTACTACCGCATTAGCAGAGATTGTTAAAAAAGCGCATCCCGCTTGGGAACCGCATAAACATCCTGCAACGCGAAGCTTCCAGGCTATCAGGATATTGATTAACAATGAGTTGGACGACTTATCCGTTTGTTTGGAAAAATGCTTGGAAATTTTAAGTGTCCAAGGTCGTTTGGTTGTGATCAGTTTTCATTCTCTTGAGGATAGAATTGTAAAACGTTTTATTCGATCTCATGAAAGAGATGAATCCTCAAAACGATTACCCTGGGCACCCAATGCGTTTACGCAAAGAATTCGTGCGATTGCTGTTGTAAAACCCAGCAAACATGAAATTGAAAATAATGTAAGGGCCCGTTCGGCAATTTTGCGTGTCGCAGAAAAGGTGAATGACTAATGCAAACACTTGCTGACATCAACAGTCCCTTAAGAGCAATATGCACAGGAAAAGTGCTGATGCTAGGTGTACTTGGACTCTGTGTATTTATATCAGCCATGGGGCTTGTGTATACCAAGCATTTAAGTCGTCATCTGCATGTGGCTTTGCAAGCAGAACAGCAGAAACGAGATGAATTACAAGTGGAATGGTCTCGGTTATTATTGGAGCAAAGTACTTTAGCATCTGACTTGCATGTAGAGAAAATTGCTAAAGAAACTTTGCATATGATAATTCCTAAACCTCAGCAAATAAGAGTAATTAGACCATGAGATGGATGAATCGTTACACATTGTTATCATGTTGCTTATTCACTTTGATAGGTACCGTGATGTATAGAATGATATCGTTACATGTGCTTGAGCAAGATTTTTTACGTCATCAAGGCCAAGCACGCACTATGCGCGTTGTGCACAATTCTGCTTATCGTGGGATGATTACGGATAGATTTGGGGAACCCATGGCGATCAGTACTCCGGTCGATTCTCTGTGGTTGAATCCCAAGGAATTCGATTCGGAACATCCACAATTGTTAGCCCTAGTGGGGGCACTAGATATTTCTTTAGAGCAATTGCAAAACAAAGTGCGTCGTGCTGAAAATCGCGAGTTTGTTTATGTGCAACGTCATCTTTCACCTCAAGTTGCAGAGGAAATTAAACGATTACGAGTGCCTGGTGTATATTTAAAGTCGGAATACCGTCGCTATTATCCAGCGGGCGAAGTGACTGCCCATGTCTTAGGGTTTACCAACATTGACGATCTTGGGCAAGAAGGATTGGAACTTGCTTTTGATGAATCGCTGAAAGGTACGATGGGCAGCAAGCGCATTATTCGCGATAGATTGGGTCGTGAAGTGCAAATTATAGAAGGATTGAAAGAAAGACGATCGGGTCAAGATATTGCCTTAAGTCTCGATCAACGTTTGCAATATTTGGCATATAGAGAGTTAAAAGCGGCAGTATTAGATTCACATGCAGTTGGGGGATCTGCGGTTATTTTAGATGTGAAAACAGGTGAAGTGTTAGCCATGGTAAATCAACCCTCGTTTAATCCTAATCAGCGTGTCAAACTGAGCGAGGACAGAACACGCTTGCGTAATCGAGCAGTAATAGATACGTTTGAACCAGGATCTGCTATGAAAACCTTTAGCGTGGTGTCTGCGCTTCAGCATGGGGGAATGACACCGAAGACCTTGGTGGATACTTCTCCTGGCTGGTTGACAGTGGGCGGGCATGTTGTCAAAGAAGATTATAATCGAAATTTTGGTTTAATTGATGTTGCCACCATTTTGGAAAAATCCAGTAACGTGGGTGTCAGTAAATTAACGCTTTTATTGCCGCCAGACAGATTGTGGGAAACATACACCAGCATGGGATTTGGTAATTCTACGGGCAGTGGTTTTCCCGGGGAAAGTGCGGGTGTGTTGAATCGTCCTGCAAAAAATGGGACTTTTATACTCACGACCATGGCATTTGGATATGGCATGAGTGTGACGCCCTTACAACTGGCACAGGCCTATGCCATTTTGGGTGCAGGCGGTGTTAAGCGCCCGATCACTTTCTTAAAAACAGATATTTCGCCTGTGGGAGAAAGAATGATAGAGCCCACAGTCGCCAAACAAGTTGTTGATATGTTGACGGGTGTTGTGCAACAAGGTTGCGGTGTGAAGGCACAGGTGGTGGGCTATCAAACCGCAGGGAAAACGGGGACGGCTAGAAAAGTGGCAAGCGCTGGGGGTTATCAAAAAGACAGTCATGTTGCTGTTTTTGCAGGACTGGCACCTGCATCCAATCCCCGTTTCGCTATTGTTGTGATGGTGGATGATCCCAAAGGGCCTGCTTACTATGGGAGTCAAGTGGCAGCACCGGTATTTTCTAAGATAGCAGGCGCTGCCTTACGTTTATATAATATTGCACCCGATAGCAATGAAGATAATTTCCGGATAGCACATGTTGTTGAAGATGGTGTGAGTTTGCATGAGTGAAATCAATGTCAGTGGTTTAAGTCTTGACAGTCGCCGGGTAAAGCCCGGCGATGTATTTATGGCGGTGAGTGGATCACAAACCGATGGTCGTGCTTTTATTGCGGAAGCTATTGCAAAGGGTGCAGTTGCGGTTTTAGAAGCAGCGGATGCTGTGTCAAGCACTTATGACAAAGTTCCTATTATTCCCTTTCCTGATTTAAAAAATGCGCTTGGGTTCATTGCCTCGCGATTTTATGATGAACCGTCAAAAGCCATGCATGTGATAGGCATCACTGGCACCAATGGCAAAACCTCTATTTCTCATTTTATTGCTGAGCTTTTCACCATTCTTGGAAAATCTACCGCAGTGATGGGCACCTTGGGGTTTGGATTTTTAAACAATTTACAAGAGATGACTTTAACCACCGCGGATGCTTTAACAACACAAGCGCAGTTGGCAGCCTTAAAACAACAAAACGCTAAAGTGGTTGCCATGGAGGTAAGTTCTCATGCGCTTTCACAAGCGCGCGTTAATGGTGTGCAATTTCGCACAGTAGTATTTACCAATTTAAGTCGCGATCATTTAGATTATCATGTGAATATGACGGCGTATTTTGAAGCGAAAAAGAAATTATTTATAGAACAAAATGCAAAATATGCAGTGATCAACTTGGAAGATGATTATGGACAAAAGTTAAGCCAAGACCCTAAAATAATGTCTAAGATCATTGGCTATACTACCCAAGCTGTAAAAGACAAAAAAATAGTGGATTGCATCACAACGGAAAATTTGCATTTGGATGATACAGGCATGCAAGCAACAGTGCATACGCCTTGGGGCAGTGGGCAACTTCACTGTTCCTTATTAGGAAGATTTAACTTAAGCAATATCTTGGCCGCCTTGGCTTGTGTTTGTTTAGAAGGCATTCCCCTGAAAGATGTTTTACAGGCAATCACGCAATTAAAAACAGTGAAAGGGCGCATGATGTGCCTAAGGGAGGACAATCGTCCCCTGGTTGTGATTGATTATGCGCATACCCCGGATGCCTTAGCAGAAACATTAAGGGCACTTCGAGCGCATTGCAAGGGGAAATTATGGTGTGTGTTTGGTTGTGGGGGCGACAGAGATAAGGGTAAGCGACCCTTAATGGCCAAGATTGCGGAAACTTTAAGCGATCATTTTATTATTACCAATGATAATCCCCGTACCGAAGATCCCAAGGACATTATTCAGGATATTATTCAAGGTTTAGAAAGCACAAGCCAGCCACTGATTATACAGGATCGAAAACAAGCCATCATAGAAGCTGTGCAAAAAGCGAAAGCAGGGGATTGTGTTTTGATTGCAGGTAAGGGTCATGAAGATTATCAAATAGTGGGCACTGTAAAAACACCTTTTAGTGATGAGGCTTGTGTTCGAGAGGCCCGTAGGTTTTCTAAAGAGAGATAGTATGTTAACCCTAAAAAAAGCGCAAGATTGGATGCAGGCAAAGTTACTGAATGCAAAAGGCAGGGAAGATACGATATTCACTGGGATCAGTACAGATTCAAGAACCCTACAAAAAGGGGATTTATATGTGGCTATCTTGGGAGAAAAATTCAATGGACATGATTTTCTCAAAGAAGCAGAGATGAAAGGTGCAAGTGCTGCGATTGTCAGTGATAGTCTCGTAGCCTCTAATACCACCTTACCTTGTTTATTAGTCGAAGACACGGTATTGGCCCTAGGGTTTTTGGCTCGTCAATATCGCGCACAATTTCAAATACCCATTGCAGCTATCACGGGGAGTTGCGGTAAAACTTCGGTCAAGGAAATGCTTGCGCGGATCCTTTCTCGAAGGGGACCAGTGCTTGCTACGCGTGGAAATTTGAATACCGAAATTGGTGTGCCTTTAAGCTTGTTGGCCTTAAATGAAAGTCATATTGCCGCAGTGATAGAAATGGGTGCTCGCAAAACAGGGGACATTGCTTATCTGATGGATATTGTGAAACCCACGGTATCTATCTTAACAAATGCAGGCGTTGCCCATGTGGAGATTTTTGGGAGTACAGAAGAGATTGCTAAAACAAAAGGTGAAATCTTTACACATTTGGCAGTAAATGGCATTGCCATTATCAATCAGGATGATAAGTACGCGCAATATTGGAAGGGTTTATTAAAAAATCAGCAATGCATCACTTTTGGATTTTCAAAAGAAGCAAACATACACTGTGAGAATGTGGAATTTCTACCAGAGGGTTCCCGTTTTGAAGTCAAAACGCCCAAGGGCGCAATCAACCTTGTTTTAAAAGTGGCAGGAAAACATAATGTCGAAAACGCCCTTTGCGCTTTAAGCGCTGCATTAAGTATGGGCGCATCTTTAGACGATATCAAGCAAGGTTTAGCAAGTTTTGAACCGGTTGCAGGACGTATGCAATTTAAAGAAGGTAGACGCGGCATTAAGATCATTGATGATACCTATAATGCTAATCCTGTCTCTATGCGAGCAGCATTAGAGGTTTTAAGTACTTATCAAGGTAAGAAAATTTTTGTGATGGGTGATATGTTAGAATTAGGAATCCTTTCTCAAGATTTTCATCAAAACATCGGCCAAGCAGCAAAAGACCTGCATATCGATCTTCTGCTTGGCATTGGCAATTTAACAGAATTTGCAGTCAAGGCTTTTGGAAAAGGTGCAAAACATTTTGCAAGCAAGGTTGATTTGCTAAACACTTTAGCAACGGCACTGCCTGCAGAAAGCAAAGAGGAAATCACAATACTGGTGAAGGGATCAAGAGGTATGCGTATGGAAGAAATTGTCAATGCTTTATTAAAGCTGGAAAACAAGTCATGTTAGTTTGGTTATCGGAATATTTACAACAATACTATCATGGATTTAACGTATTCCAATATGTGACGCTACGCGCGGTGTTGGCAGCGCTAACGGCATTGTTGATTGCGCTCTTTGTAGGGCCAGTCATGATAAAACATTTACGAAGATATAAATTTGGTCAAATTGTCAGGGATGATGGGCCTAAAAGTCATTTTTCAAAAGCAGGCACGCCAACCATGGGGGGGGCGCTGATGTTGATAGCGATTACCCTTGCCACCCTTCTTTGGGGGGATTTAAAAAATATCTATGTATGGCTAGTCTTGCTGGTTATGTTAGGATTCGGATGGATAGGATACTTTGATGATTATCGAAAATGGACTAAGAAAAATTCCAAAGGAATAAGTGCGCGTTGGAAGTACTTTTGGCAATCGCTCTTAGGATTAAGTGCGGCTATTTTCTTATACGCTTTTGCTTCCACACCAGAACAAACGGCTTTATTTGTTCCCTTTTTTAAAAATGTCATGATTCCTCTGGGTGGTTTTTACATAGTCCTTGCTTATTTCGTGATTGTGGGAAGCAGTAATGCAGTTAATTTAACAGATGGTTTGGATGGTCTTGCCATTATGCCCATCGTGCTTGTGGCGGGCGCCCTTGGGATTTTTAGTTATGTGACGGGGCACATAAAATTTGCAGAATATTTAGCCTTTCCCTATATTCCCGGTGTACAGGAGCTCAGTGTTTTTTGTGGTGCGCTTGTTGGCGCGGGTTTGGGGTTCCTATGGTTTAATAGTTATCCTGCACAAATATTTATGGGGGATGTCGGCTCCTTAGGTTTAGGTGCTGCCTTGGGAGTAGTGGCAGTGATGGTAAGACAAGAACTCGTGTTATTTATAATGGGAGGGGTATTTGTGCTTGAAACCCTTTCTGTCATCATACAAGTCGCTTCCTTTAAAATGACGGGTCGTCGGGTGTTTCGTATGGCACCCATTCATCATCATTTCGAACTCCTGGGATGGCCGGAACCTAAAGTAATTGTACGTTTTTGGATTATTACTTTTGTGTTAGTATTATGTGGATTGGCAACCTTAAAACTGCGATAAAATGATTATTATAGGCTTAGGTGAAACAGGTTTAGCAACTCTGCGGTATTGTGTGAAAAACAATATCCCGGTGTCAGTGGTCGATACACGACCACATCCGCCTTTACTAGAGCATTTTAAAAAAGAATTTCCAGATATTGAAGTTTATCTGGGTGGATTTCCAGCAGAGCTGAAATCAGCAAAATGCCTTATTATAAGTCCTGGATTATCTCAACAAGATCCTGAATTAAAAAAAATGCTTTCAAAGGATGCAGAAGTCATAGGAGATATCGAATTATTTGCAAGAAAGGTTACTGCGCCTGTGGCTGCCATTACGGGGTCGAATGGCAAGAGTACTGTCACAACGATGCTGGGGGAAATGGCCAAAGCAAGTGGTTTAGCAGTGGGTGTTGGCGGAAATCTTGGGCCTCCCGCGCTATCCCTTTTATCTCCCGACACACAACTCTATGTATTAGAGTTGTCTAGTTTTCAACTAGAAACCACGTATACCCTTGCGCCCGCAGTTGCCACGATTTTGAATGTGAGTCCTGATCACATGGATCGATATCCGAGTTTCCAAGCCTATATGGACGCAAAAAGGCGCATTTATCAAAATGCAAAAGCCATAGTTGTAAATCGCTTGGATGAAAATTTACAGCACTTCCCAAAAAATATTCCACAGTATGGATATAGCTTAAGTTCTGCCTTAAATGAAGATTATGGCTTTCAAGAAGGGATATTAATGCGAGGCAAAACGCACTTGTTGCATAGCCGCGAACTCAAAGTTGTCGGCAGACATAATATTTTGAATGCGCTAGCCGCACTTGCCATGGCGGAAAGCTTAAATCTGCCTCTTCATTCAAGCATCGAAGCTTTAAAAAAGTTCCAAGGCTTAGCGCATCGTTGTGAATGGGTAAGAACCTTGAAGTCTGTCAAATGGATAAACGATTCCAAAGGTACCAATGTGGGTGCAACCCTTGCTGCCTTAGAAGGCTTGGGGCCAGAAATTCAAGGAAAATGGATTTTGATTGCAGGGGGGCTTGGCAAAAACGCAGATTTCAAGCCCTTGCTTTCGGTTGTAAAACGCTATGTCAGTGCAGTGCTTTTAATAGGAGAAGCAGCACCCTTGTTACAAACCTTATTTCAAGGAACAGTGCCAACATTTCGCGTAAATTCCATGGAAAATGCAGTAGAAAAAGCAGCCAGCCTTGCTAAGCCTAATGATGGCGTGTTATTGTCGCCAGCCTGTGCCAGTTTCGATATGTTTAAGAATTTTGAAGATAGGGGACAGGCTTTTAAGACAGCCGTTTTATCCTTGTAACAGGCCATTAATATAATACCAACGACCCTCTATCAAATGAAATGCGCTTCGTTCAGGGTGCAGCGCTCCCGCAGGGACAATACTTAATGGTTGGGGCGTCGTTCATTCACACTTCTTTGTTGCTCAGGAGGTGATACCCCTTCAATTTCAAGACCGCTTGCTGTGTGTGCAACTGGTTGGAGCTGAGGGGTATTATATTGCAAGGACTGTAGCGGAAAAACACGATTTAACCAAGACTCTCTCTGGTCCCTGATGGGGGGTGTGGGTGTCACAGGAATGGGCATAGTTGTGGTAGAACCCGTTGTTGTTGTCACCGTATTAGACGTGGATGTTGTCATTGCGCTAGAAGTGGCATTGCTAGCAGCACTGCTAAAAGTCATGACGCGTTGTGCTATTTGTTCTGCAGTACTTTTTATTTCTTCAGGTGAGTCAGAGGCTGCTGTTTGACTTGGTGCAAGGGAGCTTTCTAAGCTGGCCATGGTTGTAGCCTGCATGTTTTGCGTTGCACGATAAGGAACAGGACACCGAGGTGGAGGGTTGTCTGTTTGATCAGCTTCTTGCGCTTCTTTGATATACTCTTTTGATTGGCGTTCTTCATCGCTCACGATTCTTTTTTGTTTCGATGGTGTCCTAGTGTTTGGAGCGCTTTGTGTGAAAAAGTATTTGCTTAGCGTAAGCATGGCTGGTTTTGTAGTCGTGAAATGATTGAAGGAAAAAAGATACTCAATAATATGTAGACGACAAGTTGCGGGCATTTCTGTCAAGGGTTTGTCTGTGGAGGTTATGTCAATGTTAGCACCCAGACTGTTATTTCCGAAAAGTTGCGCCAGCAAGTCATGCACCTTGTCTCGCATTGCGATGTCGTTTTTTGGATCTTGTATCAGAGCAATATCCAAACTTGAAGTATCTTCGATACTGAAATGTGAATCTTGATTTGATACGATAAACCTTGCGCTTTCAGATGCCCCTAAGCTTATAAGTAAGTGCATCATTTCCCGCTGTTTAAAATGTTGTGCCACATGAAAAGGCGTTTGTTCATATTGGTTGCGTTGCTTAAGACTCGCATTCCCAAGAGATAATAATGCTCTTGCTCTCTGTAGGGTGTTCGTTGTGGCAACAACCACAAATAGTTCATGCGCTTCTCGGAGTATCTGAATAACGGGACCTCGATTAGCAAGGTGTCGTATGAGTGCTGGTGAATTAGGAAGATAATCA
>CAZCHZ010000023.1:0-11372 GCA_964498615.1 uncultured Legionellaceae bacterium
GATTCACCTTCCGCCACATCAAAGGGTGAACGATTGGTTTCAGCCAGTGCTGAAACCCAATATACCAAGAACAAGGGCAATAAGGGCAACCAAAACCAGTGCCAAATCCCCCCGCTTTGCGCAAGCACAATCTCTGATAAATTCATGCTACCCGCAGCCATGAGTACACCCACTAAGGCAAATCCCATGGGAATTTCATAAGAGACTATCTGAGCTGCTGATCGCATCGCTCCCAATAAAGAATAACGAGAATTTGAAGACCAACCCGCGATGATCATGCCATAGACGCCTAAGGATGTCATTGCAAAAAGATAGAGTAAACCCACATTGAGATTGGCCAGCACTAAACCCAAATCAAAAGGAATAACTGCCCATGCTGCCAAGGCCGAGGCCATCGCCAAACCCGGCGCAAGGATATATAAATAAGCATTGGCTTCTTTAGGAACAATAATTTCTTTAAGCAATACTTTTAATCCATCTGCAATGGGTTGTAATAAACCATAGGGCCCGACACGATTTGGACCAATTCTATCTTGAATAAACCCGATGATGCGTCGCTCTGCATACGTTAAATAGGCCACCATTAACAAAAGTGGCAAAATAATGGCGAAAGCTTTAAATATTATCCATAGCAAATCTTGCAATTCTGCTAGCATAAGGTTAATTCCCGATAAGGCGCATTTAAAAAAGCCGTTTCTTTTGTGAAAAGGGGAAGCATGACGGTATTATCTGGCAGCCGCTCATCAAGATGCATCACCAACATTTGTTTTTCTTGAGGACCAATATTGATGCCATCACCCTCCTTGAGTTTCAACTTCTCCGCTGTGCGCGCATTCATTCGTACTAAAGGTTGATGTGCATGATGTGTTTTTTGTAAGGCGGTTGCCCTTCTTAATAAACTATCGGTTGCAAAAGGAGGAATACAAGGTAAACGCACTAAACTTGCCGTATGCGCTAGGATAGGTGTTGTAGGACATTCGAAATCTGAAATCTTATCCGACATAAAATTGCCCGCATTGATTTCTTGTTGTAATTCTGCCAATACTTCTTCTATGTCTATAAACGCAAAATCATCTTTATTGAATAAGGCCCCCAGCTCACGCAACACTTTCCATGCAAGACGCGTTTCAGCTTTTGTTAATGTTGCGGCTTTAAAAGATTGTACACGCCCTTCTACGTTCATGAAACTGCCTTCATTCTCTGCAAAGGCTGCGATGGGCAATAATACATCGGCGATATCATTGTAAACATCACTTTCAAATGCACTGAAGGCTAACACAAAATCCGCATCAAACAATGCTTTCAGCAATTTTCCCCCTTCAATGCAATCCAAGTGAGGTTCGACATCCATCAAGACATAAGCTTTTAACTTTGATGCTAACATTTCTTGCATATTGAAGCCGCGCTTGGGGTTTACTTTTCCAGCGCTTAAGCGATGCGGCAGGCAACCTGCTATACATGCGCCAGCAGCATTTGCAGCAATAGTAAGTGTTCCTTCTTTCGCGCCTGTGATATTCGAAATGAATGCAGAAAGCGCACGCAAAGTGGATGCTTCTGGATGACATAAACTTAAAGGGCCTAACAAAATAGAGGCTTTGGGACCTGCATCCATGAAACGTTTGGCGATGATTTTGTCTTTATCGTCTATCTGAACCGCTTGTAACCAATCCATGGCCCCATGCGGAATCTTTGCGGATGTGGTTTCTAACAAAGCTTTTGCAACTCGTGCAAGCCCCATCACTAAATTGCCTGAAGGTACAATGGATTTTTCAGCAATATCAAAGTTAAAACGAAAATCAACAGGATTAATGACAGACACTATTCCACCGCTTAAGGTAAGTGAGCGAAGCTTTAACCCTAAAATAGGAAGATCGCTATGGATGTCAGATCCCACTAATAATACAAAAGACTGATTCTGAAGCGCTAGAAGCGTGGTACCCAAATAAGGATAGTGATTCAGCTTTTCTTCATCCCTAAAATCTGCCTGCTGTAATCGGTGATCAATATTATGCACATCAAGACTTTTAAGCCATTTTTGAAACAAATAACATTCTTCTATCGTTGCGTTTGGCGAAATTAAAGCCCCTATTGATTTTGCACCATGCTTTTGAATAATACTGTTAAGTTTTTCTTGCACAAAGTCTAGCGCTTCTGACCACGTGACTTGTTCTAAATGCCGGCCCTTTTTTATTTTTGGATAAAGCAGACGATTTTGATATAGGCCTTCATAACTAAAACGATCTCTATCAGAAATCCAAATTTCGTTAATGGATTCGTTTTCTCTTGGCACCACACGCATCACTTTATCTTGACGTGTATGCAGATAAAGATTAGAGCCTATGCAATCGTGGGGCGAAATACTTTCACGTTGCGTTAGTTCCCAACCCCTTGCTGTGAAACGATAGGGTTTAGACGTCAAGGCACCCACAGGGCAAAGCTCGATGACATTGCCAGAGACTTGAGATTCGATATTACGTTCAATAAAAGTACCAATTTCCAAGTGTTCACCACGTCCAGTGGCACCCAGTTCTGGCAAACCATCAATTTCAGCACCAAAACGCACACAGCGCGTACATTGAATGCATCTTGTCATATCACTTGAAATTAAGGGACCTAAATCTTTATCTTTGACAACGCGTTTGCCTTCCTGGTAATGCGATTTATCTCCCCCATAACCCATTGAGATATCTTGTAATTCACATTCTCCTCCCTGATCGCAAATGGGACAATCGAGTGGATGATTAATCAATAAAAATTCCATCACGGATTTTTGCGCGTTTAAGGCTTTAGGCGAGCGTGTCCAGATTTTCATGCCTTCGGTAATGGGTGTAGCACAAGCAGGCAAGGGTTTTGGGGATTTTTCAACATCGACTAAACACATGCGGCAATTTGCAGCAATGGACAATTTTCGATGATAGCAAAAACGCGGAATCCATACCCCCAAGGCATCTGCAGCTTCTATAATCATCGAGCCAGACTTTGCTTCAACAGGCTTTCCATCTATTTCAATTTGCATCTACCCCACACCCTTTGCTTTGCACATGATATCAAATTCGCTTCGAAAATGCTTAAGAAAACTCATGACAGGCATTGCAGCAGAATCGCCCAAAGCACAAATTGTGCGTCCCATAATGTTATTGGCAATTTTATCTAAATGTTCTACTTCGGACATTTCAGCATGACCTTGTTCTATTCTTTCTAAAATCCTAAAAAGCCAACCCGTGCCTTCTCGACAAGGCGTACATTGTCCGCAGGATTCTTCAAAGTAAAAGTCGGCAATGCGTCTTAACATTTTCACCATGCAAACCGTTTCATCCATGACAATGATCGATCCCGAACCCAACATAGAACCCGCTCGACTTAAGGCATCATAATCCAAAGGCGTATTCATGATAACTTCCGCTGGCAACACAGGTGAGGAGGATCCCCCAGGGATCACCGCTTTAAGTTTTGCGCCATTTCGCATGCCCCCTGCCATTTCTAACAAATCTTTAAAAGGGATCCCTAAAGCCACTTCATAATTACCCGGCTTATTCACATGACCTGAAATTGAAAAAACTTTCTGACCACCATTATTAGGTTTGCCCAATTCCAAAAACCATTTTCCGCCTTTTTCCAAAATCACAGGCACTGATGCGTAGGTTTCGGTATTATTAATATTGCTAGGACAACCATAGACACCCATATTGGCAGGAAAGGGTGGTTTAAAACGAGGAAAACCTTTTTTACCCTCGATGGATTCCATTAAAGCCGTTTCTTCGCCACAAATATAAGCCCCAGCACCTAAGAGATTATGCAGCTCAAAAGAAAATCCACTGCCTAAAATATTTTGTCCAATCAATCCTAAGGTTCTCGCTTCCTTTAATGCTGTTTCCATGCGTTGAAAAGGAATGTGAAATTCAGCCCGCATATAGTTATAACCAATGCTCGCGCCCATCACATAACCTGCAATCAATATTCCTTCAAGCACCTGATGAGGATTAATGCTTAAAATTTCATGATCTTTAAAAGCACCGGGTTCACTTTCATCTGAATTACAAACGATATATTTTTGTCCAGGGGCATTCCTGGGCATAAAACTCCATTTTAAGCCTGTGGGAAATCCAGCGCCTCCTCTTCCTCTTAAGGCAGAGAGCTTTAATTCATCAATGATGGTTTCTGGTTTGGTTTTTTCTTGTAAAATTTTTCGCCAAATAGAATACCCCCCAACTTTTTCATAATTGTCTAAACGCCAAGGTTCAGGCAAATGTTTTGTGCGAAAACAGACTTGGTTTTCCTGCATTTACCTTAACTCCGCTAAAATTTTATCTACCGCTTCAGGATTAAGATTTTCATAATATTGATTACCGATATACATGGCAGGTGCACCATTGCAAGCCGCTAAGCATTCAACGGATTTCAAGGTAAAACGACCATCTTCGGTGGTTTCATTAAAATCAATATTTAAACGGTTTTTAATATGTTCGACAATGTTTTCACATCCCCTTAAAAGACAGACAATATTTGTACACACTTCAATTTTATGTTTTCCAATGGGCTGTAATTCAAACATGCTGTAAAAACTCGCCACTTCATACACAGCAATTTTTGGGATCCTAAGATAGGCCGCAACAGCATCCATCAAACTTTCGGTTAAAAATCCCCCATTATCTTCTTGTACAATTTTTAAAGCGGCGATCACTGCGGATTGTCTTTTGTCTTTCGGAAACTTGCCTAACCATTGTTCGATTTCTTGGGTAACGCGGGGAGATAATAGAACTGTCATCTATCAATCTCCCCAAAAACCAAATCCTGTGTGCCAATAATGGCCACAGCATCTGCCAGCATATGGCCTCTGGACATTTCATCAAGAGCCGCAAGATGCGGAAAACCTGCCGCGCGTACTTTAAGGCGATAAGGTTTATTTGCCCCATCTGAGATTAAATATACCCCAAATTCTCCTTTGGGGTGTTCTATTGCGGTATAAACTTCGCCTACGGGCAAACAATAGCCTTCTGAAAATAATTTAAAATGATGAATTAAAGCTTCCATATCTTGTTTCATCACCAGCCGTTTAGGTGGAACCACTTTATGGTTATCCAAGATCACGATCCCAGGATGTTCTTTTAACCACATCGCACATTGCTTAATCAAATGATTAGATTGCCGCATTTCTTCAATACGTACTAAATATCTATCATAGCAATCTCCTGTTTTACCCACAGGGATTTTAAAATCTAATTTATCATAAACTGCATAGGGTTGTTTTTTACGTAAATCCCAAGCGACCCCCGAACCTCGAAGCATAGGGCCTGAAAATCCTAATTGTAGGGCACGTTCTTTAGATACAACACCTATGCCCACGGTACGTTGTTTCCAAATACGATTATCTGTTAGCAGGGTTTCGTATTCATCAACACATTTTGGAAATCTATTCACAAAATCTAAAATAAAATCTAATAAACTGCCTTCTCGATTTTTATTATTCTTTTTAGTTTGTTTTTCCGAATGCCAGCGAGAGGCTTTATATTTTGGCATGGTATCGGGGAGATCGCGATATACCCCCCCTGGACGATAATAGGTAGCATGCATTCTTGCACCCGAGACTGCTTCATAGCAATCCAAGAGATCTTCACGTTCTCTAAAACAATATAAAAAAACGCTCATGGCCCCAATATCCAGGGCATGACTCCCTAACCAAAGTAAATGATTTAGAATGCGGGTAATTTCATCGAACATGACGCGAATATATTGTGCTCGGATAGGTGGTTTTAAGCCTAATAATTTTTCAATGGCCAACACATAGCCATGTTCATTACACATCATTGAGACATAATCTAGCCTGTCCATATAGCCAATGCTTTGATTGTAGGGTTTACTTTCGGCAAGTTTTTCAGTTGCACGATGCAGCAATCCTATATGAGGATCTGCTCGCACAATGGTTTCTCCATCCATTTCTAATATCAAGCGTAAAACCCCATGTGCCGCAGGATGCTGGGGTCCGAAATTCACGGTGTAATTTTGTATTTCACTTTGCGCATCAAAAGAAGTATGCATTTAAGGTGTCTCTAAATAACGATGATCATGTCGAATCACTTTGGGCACAAGTGTTCTAGGTTGAATACTCACTGTTTCATACACAACCCGTTGCTCTTTTGCTGAATAGCGCATTTCTAAATTGCCAATCAGTGGAAAATCTTTGCGGAAAGGATGTCCAATAAAACCATAATCTGTGAGAATTCGTCTGAGATCAGGATGCCCATCAAACACAATCCCAAATAAATCAAAAGCCTCTCTTTCATACCAATTCGCAGAAGCCCAAATATGTACAACTGTTGGCAGTCTAGGCCTGTCACCTTCCGCAAAACTTCTTAATCTTAAACGCTGATTTTCTGTCAGCGACAATAAATGATATACTGCGGCAAAGCGTGGCTTTGTCCAAGGCGTTTCTGCATTTTTCTGTATTTCAACGCCTCTTGAAAAAGCCGTTTCCGTGGCTCTATCCGTCATCCATTCAGAGATCCCATACGTGGAATAATCGACACCACAAATATCCATTAACATCTCGAAGCGAAACTCTGGGAGATCTTTTAAGGAAGTACAGACGTCTATTAAATGCCTACTATCTACTTCTAAAGTTAATTCTCCTGCTGCTTCAAACAAAGTCGCAATATTGCTGTCAAAATGCGTTTTAAGGTTAGCTGCCAGTCTAGCCATTTTTGTTTGTGCTTCAGTATCAGCCATTAACCTCGTCCTCTAAAGGTAATCTTGCAATGGTTGAAGTACGACGTATTTTATTTTGTAGTTGAATAACGCCATAGACCAAGGCTTCTGCCGTAGGTGGGCAACCGGGAACATAAATATCCACTGGAATAATGCGATCGCAGCCTCTTACCACCGAATAAGCATAATGATAATAGCCCCCGCCATTTGCACAAGATCCCATGGAAATCACCCATTTCGGATCGGCCATTTGGTCGTAGACACGACGTAAGGCAGGCGCCATTTTATTGCATAGGGTACCAGCCACTATCATTACATCGGATTGCCGAGGACTGGGTCTAAAAAACATCCCAAAACGATCTAAATCGTAGCGAGATGCGCCGGCATGCATCATTTCAACAGCACAGCAAGCAAGTCCGAAGGTAACCGGCCAAAGCGAACCCGTTCTTGCCCAATTAATTAAAGCGTCCACATTGGTTGTAAAGAAGCCCTGTTTCAAAAGTCCTTCTATTCCCATTCCAAGGCCCCCTTCGCCCATTCATAAATAAAACCCACTACCAATAAGGCGAGAAATATCCCCATGGCGATTAAGCCATTGGGCCCAATTTTGTCAAAAGTGACGGCCCAGGGAAATAAAAAAACAATTTCTAAATCAAAGATGATAAATAAAATAGCAATAAGATAATAGCGCACATCGAACTTCATTCGAGCGCTATCTAGGGCGGGAAAACCACATTCATAGGCTGCGTTTTTAACGGGATCTGGATGCCGTGGGCCCAAAATTGCACCTAAACCAATGGGAACCAATCCAATAAGCACAGCAATAATAATGAATACCAATACAGAAAAATATTGTTCAATCATGAATGTGCTCAAACTATAAACAAATCTCTTGCTTAAGTATAAAGCAGAAAAGGTGACCTAAGCCACCTTTTCTCTTTGAAGACAATCTAAGTTTAAGAACTTAGATTTTGGTTTTTCTGTTTAACGTCTAGGCCGATTTCTTCCTGCTGCCTCTTCTGCTCGTAAGTGTTCCGCTAAAGCTTCATCACCAGCGATGTATTCTCGCTGTATTTCTGCTTCCCAAGAACGAGCCCAGTCCTCATCACTTATTCCATGTACGGGTTGTGCTGGTTGTACCAAAGCTTTTATGGCATCTAGACTGGCAAGTTCTTCTGCCGCATGTCGACTAAGACGTTCTTCTTCTTCTATTCTTACCTGACGCATAGCTGCTCTTATTGCTGCCATATCTTTATCTTCTGCAATTAATCTTTGGATTAACTGCAGGCTGTCTCTTTCTTGTGCTGCATGTTTTTGCCAAGCTAATACGGCATTGTCTTCTTCTGCATCTTTACCTCTACCTGCGGAAGACAGCGTTGGGCTTGTTGATCTTAGTTCCATATCTCGCTTTTTATCTGCGGATTTCAAAGCCGAAATGGGAGTTGAAACTGCAGTTGAAGCCGAAGGTGGGGTTGGCACTATCGCTGAATCCCGGTCCTTCGCTGAATCCCGGTCCTTTAAGCGTTTTGCTCTTGCTCTTAAAGCATTTTTGATATTTTGTTGCTCCGATGCTGCTACATTTTCAGCAACTCGCTTGCGTTCATCTTCATCATCTAATGGTTTTGGTGAACTCATAACATTCTCCTATTTAAGTATAGTTAATTGGTTGGAAGGATACCTCACTTTCTGAACCATGTCAACCTAAAGCATCACAATGAAACAAGTTAGTTAAATTGTTTTTAATATTTTTTTCTTAGCTTATTGATTGACTCATGAACTTGCTAATGCTAAAGTTTGATTTCAATTAACTTACGAAAATTAGTTATTTAACTTAAACAAAAAATAGGAGATGACCCATGAACTTTAAAGATATTCATGACACTGTAGAACGTTATACAGACGATGCCACATCCGTTATTGCGATGCGCCCTGTGCGTGTTTCAAATCACCCCATAGCTGTTGGCCGACGAAAAATTCATGATCAAGCTACACTTGACACTCTTGGAGCAAATGCAGTACGGGAAATAGCAAGACTTAATGCAATGCAACTATTCTTCAATACTAACCCAGAAGTAGTATTGGCTAGATTTCTCGCCACACTTGGATTAGTAGGCGATGCCGCGGATGAAGCAGATCGCAGAGCTATGGGTCACTTCCTCCCACGAGCCAACGCTGCAGCAGCCGCAGCAGTTGCAGCACTGACACCTGTTCAGCTCAATAATCCTGCGCAAGAATTTCTGCTCAATGGTGCGCAAGTTGATAGAACAAATTTAGAAAATGCACGCAATGAACAAGATATGGCGTTAATTGCTTGTCGTAATTATATGATGAGCCATCCCCTAGAGTTTTTGGTAGTACCCGGTCGCGATTTAAATGATGAAGCGATTGAAATCTTAAATGCTCTAGCACTAGTTGATGGCCCACGCATCGCTGCTGCTGAAGCTAATTTTGCCGCTTTCAAAGCAGGTGGTCGTCCAGCGGGCATGACTGTAGCTACAGAAGCAGAACTGCGCGCTGTGCACCTCGACACCGCACCAGATACAGGCGCTTTTGCGGGCAATGGTCGAGATGAAGTGAGAGCAATACTCAGAAACGTGATGACATATGAAAATGTCATGGAACTGGTGGAAACATACGCTCACCCAGGCGCAGAAAACATTGCACTTAATCCCGTACGCGTATTAAATCACCCCGCAGGTGGATTAGAGAATATCGGACGTGTATATAATAACGATGATCTTGTTGACATCGCTGCAGCAAACGCAGGTGAAATTATATGTCCTGTCACAAACGCGCATTTAGATACCACTGCCTTAGATGATATCAGAGACGAAACCTTAATGGCGATGATAGCTTGCCGTAACTTTATCTTTAATAACCCTGCGGCTTGTATACAAGCACCAGCAGCAGGTGCAGCAGACCGTCATACAATCAAACCAGAGGTTGAAAAAGTATTAAGATACTTGGCAGCCATTGGTCCAGCCGAAACAGCGCGTGGCATAGGATTGTTTAACGCATTTCAAGCAGGTGCAGCGCTACAAGTAGAAGCAGCGCAAGCACTTCAAGATGCACGCGCAGCGGGTGATGCAAATATTGATAACATCATTGCAGCGCTTCGTCCTGAAGCAAGAGCGGTTGTAGCGATTAATCCTGCTATCAATCCCGCAGCAATGCCAGGCAATCAAAAGCTTGCACCAGTGCTTAATACCAATATTATTAGTGTGGCAATACTGCGTGATGAAGCGCATATCATCAATGTGGGCAATACACCGAATGATATCGGTGGAGTCCGATTGAGAAGAATACTGCAAAGGGCAATAGACGATGCAGCTCCAGTGGAAGTTGCGGATCTAGGCTTTGCGCTCTTGTTCGCAGGACCAGCAGCACCAGCTGCTCTCGTTGCACCAGCTGCTCCCGTTGCACCAGCTGCTCCCGTTGCACCAGCTGCTCCCGTTGCACCAGCTGCACCAGCTGCTCCCGTTGCACCAGCTGCACAAGTGTTAACACCTGCGCAACAACGGAAAGCAATAGAAATGGAAGGCAGACGAAGAGGAGCTTACTAATCAGTAACTCAAGCTTTATGCTAATAAAAAGGCCCGTCAGGGCCTTTTTATTGCGGATTTATTTTTCCTAGGTTATCTTAACAAAATGTGTAGGATATCCCTATGCCATAAATAAAGCTATCTCTGGCCTTTACCTGAGTTATAGAAGGTGCGTCGCTATTGGTAGCAAAGGGTCGTATTTTGGATGTATTTTCCCATCCGATACTGGCACGTAAACCAAAAGCATCGACTATTTTGGTCTGAATACCTAAATTAGCACGGGCCAAAGTTCTGTTGTCTCGCAAATGCGTTATAAAACCAAGTCCATTATTCAAAGGCCCTGTACCATTAGATATAGTACGACGTTCAAAAAATGCTCTTAATTGCACTATACCTACAGAACCAAACAATTCTGTGCAGCAATCATCTGTGATGGGTAAAAAACCAACAAGATTGGCATGCCAACCATCAAACTTTGCTTTGCTCTTAATCGTAGTGGGCGCAGGCAAACCTGCAAGAGGTGCCCCCAAACTAAATTCATTAGAATTCAATGACACTTGTCTATGCATTCTCTTGGTCCATTCATATCCGAATTCAAGACCAAAACATCGCGTGAATTTAAAACCAACGTATGCATTACCTTGTGGATAATCTTTCTTGAAGAGATTATTACCAAATCTATTATCAAATGCGACATGTCGGCCTTGGGCATCAAGACCTACATATGGTGTAATGCACCAGCAATTATCCCAATCTGCAGATGCTGTGGCTGCAAAACCCGCTAAGGCACATACTAAAGCAATTTTCTTCACTTGTATTTCTCCCTAAAAAATCACGATTTGCCACAGTTGTGGCCACAATTACCTATAAGACTATCAGAATTTAATAAAAAATCAAATCCTAGGTCTTAACCTTTAACTTCATATTCACTTACATTGGTGCCGAAGGCCGGACTCGAACCGGCACGACTTGCGTCACCACCACCTCAAGATGGCGTGTATACCAATTTCACCACTTCGGCAGGTCGTTCAAACGATACCACTAATTTGGAAGCTTAGGAATATCACCTTCTTTAACAGGCGCATTGGGCTCTGTTGTTTGCGTTTTACTGATCAATTCGTCGATGCT
>CAZCHZ010000024.1:0-11268 GCA_964498615.1 uncultured Legionellaceae bacterium
TACAAACGCTGGACATCAGTTATGAGAGATAATGAAATTGAAGCGCTGATAAATGATTTTAAAAATGCCAAAGGCTATCAAAAAATGGGGTTTTATCGTATAATTCGCGCTTACTTAATTCAGCATCATGGACAAGCTAAAACCAGGAAAATGGCTCACCCAAGAGAAGAAAAAATGGCAGCTGAAATCAAACGGGCTAAGCGGCTTTTAGAATGTTTAAACACAGAACTCAAAGACAAAATTTTAGATTACATGATCAAAAACGATCAAGACGCCATAGGTCTTGTTAAATTGCTCTTGGAAAATGGCGCAAGCCGTAAAAAGGTTTTTGAATACATTGAAATAAAAATGAAAAAGCTTGCAGAAAAGACCCTTAAAAAACACGAGCGTCTTGAACGTCACCAAAAATCAGCTTTACTATCCCAGAACAAAGAAGCCCAGAAACTTGCACGTTCAGTGCAGATTGATAAAAGCGCTCTCAAAATTATAGCTTTTTTCCTAGAAGTAGCAGACATAATGCACGAAAAACATAGAGAAGCCATTTCCAATGCTACTGATAGTCAACACTTAAATAAAGTGTACCATGAATTAATATTGCCCGAGCTTAATGCCCTAGATTTGCAATTTGGCAGATTTTTCTATGAAGCTAACCAGGAGATACAATCTATGTGGAAAAATTTAAAAGAAACTATCACCGGAAAAACGGCCTGCAAAGAACGTGCGGCAAAACTCGACATTCCATGGTCAACAGTAACAAAAACGCAGCGCCCAGCACACAAATAGAAAAGTTTTAGGAAACCTCTACATTGTCTCTGATGATGGTTTCTATGGTTTTCGTGGTAGAAAGACCTTCTTTGAGTCCCAAAATACGAATTTTTCCGCCTTGGCTTAACACATAATGCGCCCCAGGTAAGGCATCGATATCATGATAATCTCCCCCCTTCACTAAGACGTGAGGAGAAAGTCTACGAATAATCTTATCCGGCGTATCTTCGCTGAAAGGAACGACCCAGTCTACGGACTTTAAACCTGCTAAAACACTCATGCGATCTGGCAATGTATTGATAGGACGAGTGCTGCCCTTTAAACGCCTAACGGAATCATCATCATTCACAGCAACAATTAATCTATCCCCCAATTGTTTTGCTTGTTCTAGATACAGCACATGACCTGCATGCAAAATATCAAAGCAGCCATTGGTAAAGACCAGACGTTCGCCTTTGGCTTTGGCTAAATGCACAGCCGTTAATAAGCGCTCTTCCTCCATCACCCCCATGGGTAAATTATCTTCAATTTTTAATGCAGCTTTTAATTCATCGACAGACACTGCCGCCGCACCTAATTTGCTGACAGCAATGCCGGCTGCAATATTGCCTAACGTGGCCGCCTCGACAAGATCCATGCCTACACCTAAGGCGGCGCCTAAGACAGCAATCACCGTATCACCCGCTCCAGTGACATCGTGAACTTCTCTTGCCACCGCAGGAATATGCGTGGCAAGGCCTTTTCTTGGAATCACTGAAATACCTTTTTCAGAGCGCGTCACAACCAAAGCACCCATATTATGTCGCTCTAATAAAGCGCGTGATTTTTCAACCAACTGTTCGATGGTAGTACAAGTCCCCACAACCGCTTCCAATTCCTTCATATTTGGCGTGACGATGCTGGCCCCTGCATATATAGAAAAATCCTGGGATTTTGGATCGACCATAATAGGAATGTTTGCTTTTACTGCTTGTTCAATAAACCACTTGGCGTCCGCTAATGTTCCCTTACCATAATCCGAGAGAATAATGGCATTCACTGTGGGTAAAGTCTTTAAAAACTCAGCTTTTAAAGGTTGACTTTGACTGATAGAAAATGGTTGCTCGGCATCCAAACGGATCATTTGTTGGTTACGACTAAGCACGCGTAATTTTGTAATTGTTTTATGCCCAGGAACATCCAACAAAGTATGCGCTAATGCTTGACTATCAAGTAATTTTTTAAGACAAAGCGCATTATCATCTTGTCCCACTAATCCTTGCAAATGGGCCGTTGCTCCCAATGCTAATAAACCACTGGCCACGTTGGCTGCCCCCCCTGGGCGCTCATCCACACGATTGACAAGCACCACAGGCACAGGCGCTTCTGGAGAAACACGCGCAGTGTTACCGAACCAATAACGATCCAACATAACATCACCCACAATTAAAATGCGCGCTTCACTAAAATCTAATGTACCTTCTCTCATTTCAACCCCTGATATTGATTTAAACCATTTTCCGCATGAAAACTACTTTCTTTCGTATTAAAACGTGTACTCAATAACGTCCAATTGTCCCTTTCACGCGCCCTATCATTTTCGGCATGCCAAAGATGAATGACCGTCGTTGCAAAACGTCCAGACTTCCGTTTAATTCCAGCACGAATTAAGCGCATCACAAGATCAGAATCTTCATAACCCCAACCTTGAAAACGTTCTTCCCAACCATTCACAATATATAAATCAGATTTCCAAACACCTAAATTGCAACCCTTGGCGCCTTGCCAAACTTTGGCATGCAATTTTCGTAAAGGACCCAAGGGCAGTGTCAAAAAAGACAAAAAGCGATTACACGATCCTGCAAAACGTAACTTAAGCCACTGCATCAATGTCCATTGATGCAAGGGTAACTTTGCAGACAATACTTGTCGTGTAAAAGACCTATTTAATAAAACACGATTTCCCACCACAAATTTTCGCTTTTCTGCCAGGGCAAAATGATTCTGTAAAAAAGCGGGTCGCGGAATACAATCCCCATCTAAAAAAATAATATATTCACCCCTGGCTGCTTGAATTGCCTTGTTACGAATTTTAGCCGCTCGAAATCCCTCATCTGCTTGAAAAACATGCTGAATCGGCACATACATGATTGAGCGCAAATTTTTAATAAGATCGGACGTGTCCGATGTGGAACCATCATCCGCCACCACAATTTCAAATGATTGATAACTCTGTGCCGCGAGAGCCAATAATACAGCGCTTAGCGCCTCAGGCCAATTATACGTTGTGACGATGACAGACATAAAAGGATTATGCATACGTTTTTCTCACAGAATAACCGCTTAAGCAAATCCCCAGCAATACCACAAAAAGATATCCAGGCGTAAAATCCATGAGCCAAGAATTCCCCAAGCAACCTATGATAAGCGCTAAAAGTAGGCCTTGTGTCACATATCGCTCTAGCGCTTGTAATTGAAAACTCGTTTTTAAAATGCAGCAAAACATCGCACACAATCCCAAAAGACCTAAACTTCCCAATTGCACTGCAATATTTAAATATTCATTATGCGGATTACGCGTTGGCGGAAGATGATTTTTTAAAGCATGCTCTTGATATGCCGTTTTAAAGCCGCCTGTGCCCGAACCTAACCAAGGATGCACCCTAAATAGGGTGAGACTTTCTTTTAAATATTCAAGACGTTCAGCAAGAGAATTCACACCCGCTGTTTTATCTTGATCTGCATATTGCAAAATGCCGTGATATAACTGCGTCATGCGGTTTTGAAAATATTCAGATTTTAAGGTCACTGTCCCCAGAACAGATGCAAGCACTAAAACACCACAAATAATAAACTTAAACGAAAACCGTTGGAATAAAAATAGCATCCATAATCCAATAAAAACAAGATAACCCGAACGTCCTTCACTCATGCCCAACACATAAAATGTCATGGCCAACATTATTCCAAAAAGTATATAACGCGGCCATGATCGTGAGGCTAACGCAAAATGTCCCAATATAAAAGCTGCCAATCCCATCATCAAATTCGTTTCAATATGATTTTTAAATACACAGGCTTCTGTATGACGCGTGATAATTGATAAGCCCCCATATACTTTCAAATAACTTAACAGGAGCGTGAATATCATTGCAAAAACAAAGGCCCCTAAAGCACAGCGTCTCCACTTGGCCTCAACAAACACAGGCATTAAAAAAGGAATAAAAAGCAATTTTGCCATTCTGCGTAAAGCATCATGTATATCCTGCCAGGGTGCATCACTATACAAAGCCCCAAACACAAAAAGACCAAACAAAAATATCGACACTTTTCCAAGAGGGTTATCCAACATGATGTGCATTGTTGATTTTATATTGCCCGTCATCACCCAGGAAAACAATAAACAACATAACATCAGAGATGACAAAGTGGTAGAGATAGGGATCATGAACGCCAATAAGAGACCACATATTTTTGGCAGATTGCTTAAATGAAAAATTTCCCTGCCTTTCTCCAATGCTTGCGTTTGAGTGTTCATGCTGCTTGCTCTGTGTGCATAGATAATAATTGCTCCAACACTTTCTCAGCAGAAATGCCTGCAAGACAGGGAGGATTTTCATCATTACCCGGATAACGACAGTGCTTGGCAAAACAAGGTGAGCAAGGCAACTGGGATGCAAGATGTATTTGATGTGCTGCAAATGTGCCCGTCATGTTTGGATCGGTTGGACCATATACCGAAACGGTAGGTACATTTAAAGCGGCCGCCAAATGTCCAAGGCCCGTATCGACAGTAACAATACCTTTTGCACTGGCTAAGAGTGCAGCCACGGCAGCTAAACTCAACTTGTCTTGTATTTCTACAGCCTTGACTGCGGCTTGAATGCGCTTTGCCCTTTCTAATTCAAGCGGATTTCCCCATAACAATTGAATTTTGTACCCGAGTGCTTCTAGATGTTTTCCTAAACTAATCCATCTGGATTCCGGCCAATGTTTTGTTTCCCAGGTTGTGCCATGTAAAAACACATAATAGGGCTCTTTTGGCAAGGTGAACCCTGCACATAAACGTTTTAGATCAAGACCATAATCAGGCCTATTCTTTTGAAAAGGATATTTGAAAGCACCTGCAAACAGTTGACGTAAACGCGTGACAGCGTGTTCGGACCAATTGGCAATCACGCGTCTTCGATACAATAAACTTACCATCGGTTCTCTTGCGGAGCTAAAAGATAAACCCACCATGGGCCCTCGTGCCCATAATCCCCATATTGCACTTTTAAATAAACCTTGGGCATCAATCACTAAATCGTATTTTTTTTCTCGGATACGACGTAATGTTTTCCAAAATTCAGCTTGCATGATGATTTTGATCCCAAGTTTCTTCCAACGTCTTAAAGGAATGGGTAAAATCGTTTTGACACCTGGATGAAAACCTGGCAGGGTTGCTAAAGATTCATCCACCAACCAATCCACTTCCATGTCAGGATGATGTTTAAGTGCGTCAGTTAAAGCAGGAAATGTGTGTAAAATATCACCTAGAGAGGAAGTTTTAATCACAAGCACTTTCACGACACAGATCCGTTTTCACATTTCTGAAGCGCACTTAACACAACTGCCGGCATTAATCCCAACATACATTGATGATGCCCTAAGGGACAAACACGTTTAAAACAAGGACTACAGGGCAAATCTTGCATCCTCACAATTTCTGCATGTTTTGTTAAAGGGGGTGTAAACCCTGGATCGGTTGAACCATAGACTGCAACCAGAGGTTTCTCTAAAGCTGCCGCCACATGCATTAATCCTGAATCGTTGGTTAGCACCACGTTTACCAAAGATAATAAATCTAAGGCTTCTCCAAGATTTGTTTTACCCGTAAAATCGATGCACTTCATGTCGGTGGCTGCATTAATTTTAGCAGCCACTTCGCTATCTTTCGCAGAACCAAACATCCACACTGCATAGCCTTCTTTTAATTTTTGCTTGGCCGTTTGCGCATAATATTGTTCTGGCCAACGTTTAGAAGGACCAAATTCTGCGCCCGGACATAAAGCTAAAATACCTTTTTCAGATTTTTGAACAGCAAACTTATGAAGTGCTGCTTCAATATTGCGAAGATCCACTTTTAATTTTGGAAAAGGCAGCACCTTAGGCAAAACTGTTTTGGGAGGATAGGCTAGAGCCACAAATCTTTCTATCATCAAAGGATAACGGGCTTTATCTAAAAATCGAATATCATTCAATAATCCAAAACGTAATTCTCCACACCAACCCGTTCTTTTTGGAATACCCGAAAACCAAGGAATTAAAGCAGATTTCCATGAATTGGGCAGAACAAAAGCCTTATCATACTTTTTTGTTTTTAGTGCCACTGCCACTTGTCGACGTACTTTCCATCCCATCACCCCATGGCCCAGGGGCAGCGCAAACGCTTGCGCTACTTCTGGCATGCGTGCCAATAAATCTTTGCTCCAAGTGGGCGCCAAGACATCTATGCGACAGTCTGGATGAAGAGATTTTAAAGTCTTGAAAAGAGACTGGGCCATGACCATGTCTCCTACCCAGGCAGGTCCTACGATTAAAATATTAGTCAACTGGCTTTTCCCCTGAATAATCTTTTAAAATATATTTTATCCCACAATAGGGACAGATAGCCTGCCCCGTCTCTTTGATCGGCAAATACACCCTGGGATGTTGATTCCATAATACCGCATCTTTCAGGGGACAAGAGATGGGTAGATCCTTATAAAACACCTCGATAATCTCACTGTTCCCTAACGACAGGTCCTTCAGATCCATTGACATTGCGCGTCCCCCGCATTCTACAAAGTTAAGTGACCTATTTTACCCGAATTTAGTTTAAAAATCAGGTGATCTTAAGGAAATTTCTACTCAAGTGTCACCGCATATGTTGGGCAAATTACTTTTTTAAATATTAGTAATAGGGTTTTACCTTTAGGATGACTGTTGCCAACATCAGTATATCATGAGATATCATGACAATATGATTGAAATCACTTATGTGCCTGCTTTTGCAGATAATTATATTTGGCTCTTAGTAAACCCTCAATCCAGGAAAACGGTAGTGGTTGATCCTGGGGATGCTGATCCGGTATTAGCGCGGCTTAAAAAAGAAAATCTTGAGCTTGATGCAATTTTGGTTACACATCATCATCATGATCACTGTGGTGGTCTTGAAAAATTGCTTAAACATAAAAAAGTGCCTGTCTATGGTGGCGCAAACGAACCCATTCCTTTTCTGACTCAACCCCTACAAGATGAAGAAAATATTACGCTAGATGCCTTATCTCTTAATTTTCGCGCCTTACACATTCCGGGACATACCTTAGGACATGTTGCTTTTGTCAACGACAATTATATTTTTTCAGGAGATACTTTGTTTACCGGCGGCTGCGGAAGATTATTTGAAGGCACAGCAGCACAAATGTTACATTCTCTTCAAAAATTAAAAGCCTTAAATCCAAATAGCTTTGTGTATTGCGGACATGAATACACCGTGAATAATTTATATTTTGCAATAACGCTAGAGCCGCATAATCCAGTATTGCAAGATCGTTTAAAAGCTGCCCTTGATTTAAGAGCACAGAACAAAGCCACTGTACCTGCACCTTTATCCTTGGAACTTGCCACCAATCCTTTTTTAAGAACGCAGGAAAATGCCATTAAACATGCTGCCGAACAATTTCTACAAAAAACGATAGCGTCGGAACTCGACGTGTTTGCGACTATTCGCAAAATGAAAGATGGATTTGTGAAATAGGATTACATCCCCAAAATGGGGGGCATCATTACATCCGTCCTTCCCCCAAAAGTAAAGGTATAGAGCATTGCGCCTTCATCCATTGCTTGCAATTCTAAAATGCCATCTTGAGATGTTTCTAAATTGATTATGCTATAAAGTCTACTTTCAGCGATAACCAATTCGGCATCTTTGACATCTTTGCCTGCTTTATCCATAGGTATCGGTTTTCCATCCAATAACACTTTTAAGACTATCGGTTTTTGGGCCTGACTGCCCATCACCGAAAACACTTTGGCTGCAAAAAAATGGATGCGGATCGCCGCATTGTTTTCTGCAGAAATTATGTTTTCAGCATCAACAGTCCAGTTACCATTGAGCGCCCAAGCATCTTTATGTAAGGTATCAGGAAACACATAAGCTTGTTTTGGATAGTAACCCAATTTTTCTGGGCTATTTGCAATGTCAGCTCTTACTACTCCCAAATAGGTTTCGGCAGTTTCGGGAACCTTCTGAGATAAACCCGGCCCCTCCTCTTCTTGACTGATGCGGATCACTTTGGTTTCAGAAATCTTCCGAGATAAACCCGGCATCGAATCTTCGTGTTTGTGTTTTTCGGGTTTTATCCCTAGCAAATACCGAATATTGTGTTCAGTTTCCGCATACCCACCTTCACCAAAATGAATATAAACAACTTCTCCCTTGGTATCTATTAAATAATGCGCTGGCCAATAATGATTTTGATAATTATTCCAAGTGGCATAATCATTATCCAATACCACAGGATATTGAATGCCAAAATTTTCCACAGCCATTTTCACATTATCTGGATTTTTTTCAAAAGCAAATTCAGGCGTGTGCACACCGATAATCACCAATCCCTTATCATGATATTTTTGATACCAACTTTTTAGATAAGGTAAAGTACGAATGCAATTAATGCAGGAATAGGTCCAAAAATCAAGCAAAACCACTTTCCCTTTGAGCGATCCCAAAGTGAATTCTGCGGTATTTATCCAGTCGCTAATTTTTTCCAGATTGGGTGCCGGATAAGGTGTGGGCAGTCCTGCCACCAATTTATCTTCAGCGGTCACTTCCTTAAATGCGGGCACAAAAGTTTCGTGAAAGAATGTTGGTTTTTTTGAATACAGTGTCACAGAACTCGTGAAAGCCGCAATTAATGCCCCTATGACAATTATCAAACCAAATATCTTTCGTAAAAGATGTGTATGCTTTTTTAAATAATCAATCTTAGAAATCAATTGTCTCCCCAAGAGAGCAATAAGCAGCATCGGGATCACAGAACCTAAAGCAAAGAAAAAGAAGGTGATAAAGCTTTGTAAAGAAGTTTTTTGAACTGCCGTTTGCACAAGGACCGAGGCCAAGATGGGACCTGCGCAGGGCACCCAAATTAGGCTAACGAGGGCACCCAAAACAAGTCCGCCCAAGAAACCATGGGAAGCATCCACTGAAACACTGGCACCGAGATTGGCAAGGGGTTGCGTAATTTGACTAAATTTTTCTGATAAATAATCTGACATCAAGATAATGCCAAATAGAATAATCAAAGAAAATGCAATGCCTCTCAGGATATCTAAATTGATGGCAAGCACTTCGACTAATGCTCTTGAAAACAAGGTAAACAATGCGAAAGTCAGCACAAAGCCCAGAATGATCCCTAAGGGTCTTCGACTACCCCCTTCTAGGGTACCCGACAAGATAATGGGTAATATCGGTAAAATACAGGGTGAAATAATCAAGGCAAAGCCTTCTAAAAACGCTAGGCCATAATTAACAACATTTGCTTCCATGAACAAGCCCTCAATATAGGTCGGCGTCAGACACCCTATGAGTTGTGAACCAAAACCTGTATGATGTTTGGATGAAAAGAATCACAACTGCCAAAGCCTTACTCGAGAATAACCTTATTATAGACGCTGATCTCCAAGCGATATCGAATCTCAGCGAACAATATGCGATCGCTATCACGCCTGAAATACTGAGCTTGATTCAAAATGCTAACCCAAAAGACGCAGAAGCGCTTAAAAAACAATTTGTGCCCGATAAAAAAGAATTGAATATTCTGCCCGAAGAACTGATGGACCCCATCGATGACGAAGCCTTTTCCCCTGTCAAAGGCGTTGTGCATCGACGACATGCAGGACAATATGCAGATCGTTGTTTATTGAAGATCATTAATGTTTGTCCTGTTTATTGTCGCTTTTGTTTTAGACGGGAACAAATTGGTCCCAAGAGTGATGCGCTTACAACCGAAGATATTAATCGGGCAATCCAATATATCGCTGAAAATGTAAGCATTTCAGAAGTGATTTTAACTGGGGGCGATCCCTTAATGTTGAAAGCACATCAATTAAAAGCCATTTTGAAGCGTTTAGAAGCTATTCCTCATGTAGAAGTGCTGCGTATACACAGCCGCGTGCCTGTGGTGGATTCAAAACGTGTTACACATGATCTGATTGCTGCGCTGAAAGTGCGCAAGCCTTTATTTGTGGCATTACATGCTAACCATCCCAGTGAATTTACAGCATCCGCCAAAACAGCAATTGCAAAATTTGTAGAAGCAGGGATCCCCATGTTAAGTCAAAGTGTTTTGTTAAAAGGGATTAATGATAATCTAGAAACCTTGAAGGCTTTAATGCATTGCTTTGTGCGAAATCGTGTAAAACCTTATTATTTACATCACCCGGATTTGGCAAGAGGGACTTCGCATTTTCGACCCAGCATTGAATGGGGCAAGCAATTGATAGGTGAGTTACAGTTAAGCGCTTCCGGCCTATGTCAACCTCGCTATGTTTTAGATAAACCCCATGAAGGCGGTAAAGTGCCGCTATAAATGTTTTCTGATACAATGCATACACTGTTTTGAAGGAGAACCTTAAGCTATACTATTAACTACCATGAGTAGATATCGTAAACCATCACAAACAAGGCGCAATTATGCCAGGCGAAATGGGGTTTCCCTAGGATGGCTATGGTTGATTTCTGGGATATTTCTAGGTGCATTGGCTGCCGTACTTATTTATGAACGTTTTACAAATCTAAAACCAAACAATACAAGCAATATAAAATCATCGCGATCACTCAGCGCATCGCCCTCACCTACAACCAAGACGCATACAAACCATGGAAGCAAAACTCCTGTACAGGGAAAGAGTTCAAAAGCTGACACAGCTGCAAAAACCCCTCTCACTGAAACAGTGCAGGAATTTGAATTTTATACTTTATTACCAGGCATGGAGGTACAAGTTCCAGAAAACCAGGGTGCAAGCAAAACAATAAAACCTCCAGAACAAAATCCCCAAACGATTAAAAATCCTGCGACCAGCCCAACTTCTATGAAGACACATACTCCCTCTACACGTACGCCGCATGCAAAAGAATCCGCGCTTAAATCGGATACAAAGCCCTATATTATTGAAGCGGGTATGTTTAGGGACTTTGGACAAGCAGATAGTCTTAAAGCAAAACTTGCTTTGCAAGGGTTTAATCCCCATATTCAAAAAGTGATGACGGAACGAGGAGAAACCTGGTTTCGGGTGGCATTAGGACCTTATTATTCTGAATCCTTGGCTAACACCCAAAAACAATCCCTCCTAGCGTTGAAAGTGCGAGGCATTGTGATTCCACAAAAAGCCAAATAAATTGAGGTACTTAACTTGAATCAATTCGATGGAACTACTGTTATCTGCGTCCGACGCGGCAACCAAGTTGTGATTGGAGGAGATGGTCAAGTCTCTTTGGGA
>CAZCHZ010000025.1:0-11196 GCA_964498615.1 uncultured Legionellaceae bacterium
AACTTGGACGTGCAAGGAAATATGTTGAATCTTTCTCCAGAAGCATTAACAGAAATTCTAGAGGTAGAATTTCAAGTGGGGCGTACAGGATCTATCACACCCGTAGCAAGATTAAAGCCTGTATTTGTAGGGGGGGCGACTGTCAGCAATGCTACCCTACATAATATGGATGAAATCATGCGAAAGGATATTCGTCTACATGATACTGTGATTATTAGACGTGCAGGGGATGTGATTCCAGAAGTTGTCTCTCCGGTATTTGAAAAACGCCCGAAAACTGCAAAGCACATTAAGTTACCTAAGCATTGTCCTGTCTGTGGTTCTGATATCGAAAAAGTTGAGGGTGAAGCCATCGCACGGTGTATGGGAGGCTTAATTTGTCCTGCGCAACGCAAAGAAGCCATTCGGCATTTTGCTTCTCGTAAGGCTATGGATATTGAAGGCTTGGGTGTCAAGCTTGTCGATAAATTGGTGGATGTGGGTTTGTTGGAAACGGTTGCGGATATTTATGATCTTACTACAGAACAGCTAGAAAATTTAGAACGCATGGGTCGAAAATCAGCGGATAATATTATTCATGCCATTGAAAGTCGTAAGAAAACCACCTTGAATAAATTTCTTTATGCTTTAGGTATTCGTGAAGTAGGGGAGGCAACAGCACTTGCCTTAAGTGAGCACTATGCTGATCTCAATGCCATTATTCATGCGAAAGAAAGTGATTTACAAACAGTAACAGACATAGGTCCAGTGGTTGCTTCTCATATCCATGCTTTTTTTAAAGAAAAACGTAATCTTGCTGTGATAGAAAGATTGTTGAAAGCGGGTGTGCATTGGCCAGCAGTACGAAAATCTGAAAAAAGTAATATCTTGGCCGGCATGACATTTGTGATCACAGGGACTTTATCTGGTTTGACACGCGATGAAGCCAAAGCGCGTTTACAAGCATTGGGAGCTAAGGTAAGTGACAGTGTCTCTAAAAAAACCAGTTATGTTGTGGTAGGTGAAAATCCTGGTTCAAAATATTCTGAAGCACAGAAGTTAGGCCTGAAAATATTAGATGAACCTGCTTTTTTAAAGATTTTATCTCGTTAACTTCTTAGGCCTACAACCACAACACCACCATCGACTTGATTTTTCTTTTGGCGGTTCTGCAATAATAATTACCTCAGATGTAACTTTAGTGCTTACCGGTACATTATCTTCCCTTTTTGCAGTTTCAGTCCTGGGTTGTCCCAAAGGATTTGAGAGTAAAAATGGTGGCACTACTGAAGAAGTTTGATTTTTTTCAACTGGTTGTGTTTCTGTCATCTGAACCTCGCTTTCATTTGTAGCGCTGCTGCTCATCTCATCAAGTACATGTTCTTCCTCTCCTCTTACTTTTGTATTCTCGTCCTCTTCTGTCTCTTCTATATTCTCATTGTCACTGTTATCACTTTCAATGTGATCTAAGATAGTTGTGGTAATGGTAGATCCTTGCGTTGATTGGCTGGGGGTATACGTTGAGGCAATAGATACTGAAAGAGAATGTGAACCATCTAATGGCGATTCTGGAATTTGAATTGGATTTCCTGCACTATCAAGCAGGAAGCCTGCTGGTCTCCCAGGAGTCGATATAGTCGATATAGGAGTAATACGTCGAAGGAGTTGTTCTTCAGGGATTTTAGGGATTTCAGAGGGTACATGAGATTTGTCAGTGAGACGCCGTTTTTGTACTAGTTTTCCTGAATAGGCTTTATGTTTCTTAGTTGCTATGAAGCTTTTTGGTAGTATCACTGGTGATGCTGATTTCTGATTTTCATTTAATGGTGATTGCGCGGTACTACTCACTACCTCTTGTGGATGACTAGACATAAACATTCCTCATAAATAGCACTATTGAACCATTATCTTAACACATTTTAACACAATTTAGGATATCATTTTTTTCGAAATACTTTGGCGACATTCAAAAAACCCCTTCCAGGGATCTTTTGTATTAATTTTTGATAAGTGACTTCCAAAATTATCAATGGTGACTTGATTGGAAGCCTGAGTATTGGGTAGCGCTTTCCAATCTACAGGCATAGAGATTGGTGCATGTTCTTTGGCTCGGGTTGAATAAGCAGCCACGGCCGTTGACCCTTTAGTATTGCGAAGGTAATCGATATAGATTTTACCCTGACGCGCTGATTTGCTGACAGTTGCTGTAAAAACGCTGGGATATTTTTCGGACATGTATAAGGCAAAAGCCTTGGTAAAAGCTTTTATTTCATTCCAAAAGCGTGTGGGGCGAATAGGAATGACAATATGTAAACCCTTGCCACCTGTTGTTTTGACAAAGCTTGTCAGCTCTAGTTGCTCTAATTCTGCTTTGCAAGACAGTGCTGCTTGTACCAAGATCGTCCAGCTAAGATCAGGACCAGGATCGAGATCTAAAATAATTCTGTCGGGCTTGTCTAGGTTAGGTATTCGACTCCCCCAAGGATGTATTTCCAGGACATCAAACTGGACTAAAGCCATGAGTCCTTTTTTATCTTTAATCATCAGAAATTTATCAATAGGATAAATATCTTTAGGAAAGGCTTTGACATGATGCTTTTGATAGAAGCCCTTTTCATCATTTGAAGGACAACGGTATAGAGATAAGGGCCGGTGAATAATATGTGGCAATATTAGATCGCTTACTTCATCGTAATAATCCGCCAGTGCTTGCTTAGTGATATCCTTTGTAGGATAAAGTATCCGGTCGGCATGGGTAAGATGGTAATCGGAGGTTATGATTTTATTTGCTGCAGACTGCGATTTAATTGATGTTTTCAGGATTGTTTCTGGTTCCAGTTTAAGGTCTTTTACGGTTTTATCTTCTCTTAAACCCAAAAAAACGGCTTGCCTTAAAAGGCTATCTTTTGTCCAGCTTTGAAATGCAACCGAACACAGCAATTGTGGTTTTAACCAAATTGTGTGTTTCTGATTTTCAATTGTACTGGAATTGTAAAAAGAGGATCTTGTTTGTTCTAATTTTTTCATTTTCTTAAAAATATCTTTGAGCATTATGTCGTTAAAACCTGTGCCCACATGTCCGCAAAAAATAAATTGCTTTTTTTTGTTATAATATCCTAACAAAAGTGCTCCAAAAAATTTGCGAGATTGCTGAGGTTTGGTATAACCCCCTATAATAAATTCAGCTTGTTTCTTGCATTTGCTTTTTAACCAAGTGCTTGTGCGTTTATGTTCATAGGGGCTGTTGATTTGTTTAGACATAATGCCCTCGAGACCAAAACGACAGGCTTGTTGTAAAACCGCTTTTCCATGTCCTTGAATGTGATCGGTATAAGCAATATTGACATGTGGAGTTTTCCATTGAGAAAATAATTGTTGTAAGATTTTCTTTCGTTCAATTAGGGGTGTTTTATCTAGAGGATGTCCTTGATAATAGGGCAGATCAAAAACCATATAGCTTATTGACGCTATCTTTTTTTCTTTAAGAGCAGTTTGTAAATCTTGAAAATTACTTATGCCTTTTTTGTCTTTCGTGATAATTTCTCCGTCCAATATAACATTTTTATCAGGAAAACTTTCTAATTTTTTGGCAAGCAATTTTAATTTCCCTGTCCAATCAAGTCCGTTGCGACTAAGCAACCTAACGCCTTTTGGACTAATAAAACATAGGAGACGATACCCATCAAATTTTACTTCATGCAGCCAGTCTTTTCCGCTAGGAATGCTAGGGCTGAGGTTAGCTAACTGGGGTGCAAAAGTCCGTGGCTGCGGTTTTTTTTTGGTGCTTTTGAGAGCCACATGTTCAGGTTTAGATTTTAGGACATCTTTATTTTTATTTGAATATTTATCCTGTAATTTGAAAAAAAGCCAGGGTTTGGATCGATCTGATTCCGCTGATTTTATTTTAATCAGTTTCCATAACCCCCCTAATTTTTTCCCTTGTATTTCAAATGTAATATCGCCTTTGCGATAGGCGGCATCATAATTCCCTGCGGGTTGCCAATGTCCCTTGTCCCAAATGACAACTGTCCCCGCACCATATTCACCAGGAGGTATAGTACCTTCGAAGTCACTATAGGCAAGGGGGTGATCTTCTACTTCGATCGCCAGACGTTTCACTTTGGGATCTAAGGAAGGTCCTTTGGGGATAGCCCAACTTTTTAAAACACCATGCATTTCTAATCGCAAGTCATAATGCAAATGACGGGCTGCATGTTTCTGAATGACATAAACAAACTTATTTTTACTTTTTTTTTGAGGTTGATCGGGTTCCGATGTGATATTGAAATTGCGTTTGTCTCGATATTTTTTGAGCCGCAATTTAATCCCCTTCTTTATTTAGCCTTCTTTTTCTTGTGGGTTGCACCATGGGAATGAGAAGGTGAGCGTCTTTTTATTTTACCTTTTTCATGGAGACTCTTTTTTAAAAGCGTCATGAAATCAATGACCTGTCCTTTGTCTCCTTTGGTTTTTTCTGCCAAGGGTGCAGTAATTGATTTGTGTTTTTTGATTCTTTTTTGGATCCAATTTTTAAGTAATTCTCGATTTTTATCATGATATTTTCGGGGATCCCATTTTTCAGTCATGCTTACGACAAGTTGTTCGGCCATGTCAATTTCCTTTGAAGTAATCTTATATTGTTTGATATCCGTTGTCAAGTTTAATTCTTCTATTGGATTAATTTCTTTGTAATATCTGAGTATATTTAAGACGAGGCAGTTTTTGTATGGAAGTAAAGCAGCCAAATATTCTCGTGTTCTTAAGACCACTTTCACAATACCTACTTTATGTTCGCGTTTTAAAATTTCTCGCAATAATACATATCCCTTTTCACCTTGTTTAGTGGGTACTAAGAAATAGGGTTTTTCATAATAAATAGGATCTAATGATTTTTGATCAATAAAGTTTTCAATTTCGACCGTTTGCGTATTTTCTGCAATTGTTTTTTCAAGTTCCTTTTCATCTACAATCACATAATTTCCTTTTTCAAATTCATAGGCCTTCACAATTTCGTGCCAGGGCACTTCTTTTTTGGTGACGGCATTAATTCTTTCGTATTGAATGCGAGCATGATTTCTTTTATCTAATAAATGAAAATTTAAGGCCGTATGACTTGTGGCAGAAAATAAAGTTACGGGAATATTCACTAATCCAAAGGAAATCGTGCCTTTCCAGATGGGTCTCGCCATAAGATACCTCACATATAATAATTATAAGTTTAGTAACTTAAGGGGTCTGACGCCAACCTATAACCAATATCTAGTTTTTCTGTTTTTGGGTCAAAATGCGAAAAGCTTGCGGATCCTATGAATATTATTCTCGAATAATCGCATCATTGTATCGATAATAGGTACATGTGTTTTTGTTTTTATAATATGGTTTCTTTGTTCTTCAGCTTCTTTCTGAATTAATTCAGAAATTTTTTGTATTTGTAGTATTAATGCAGGATAGCTATAGTCGATATCTTGGCAAAATTGTTCCCAATGTCGTGGTAAGATATTATCAGATTCATAACGGCCCCTGATTTTCATTGCCATTTTTGAGCTTAAAAACTCATATACTCTGGTGCAAACTAAATCATAAAAGGGTGCTAAACTGATGCTCGCATGATTTCTATGCAATAAAGAGAAATTTTTGCTATGCGCATCCATATTACCAATGATAAGGTTAAAAATAATGCCAGATACTAGACGGTTGCGATCTATTGCAGGTTTTGTTACTTTGTTTAAAATATTAAAGCAGTCTTTAAAACTTGGTCCGCCTTCATTTTGATATTTTTTACTTGAAATGACACCTAATGCTTGACAAAAATCTTCTTGATGAATGCGTTTTGCGAAATTGCCTTCAATATGTCTATCATATCTTTGAATAAGTAAGAAAGTGATATCTTTGATATAATGGATATTAACAGCGGGGACAGATAATCCTATGCGAGAAGCGAGCTTGAGACAAAAAACTTCATTTTCAACAATGCCTTCGAATCTAGGATTGGCGGGTTTTAAAATGTGCGTTGTAGGACAGCCATGACTTGGAATTGCAATTTGATTATCGATAATACAAACAGCTGCTTTATCCTGTACGCCAGCCAGTATTAATTTTAAATCTTTCCAGCCTTGAAAAAATGGTTTTTGCGGCAATGCTATAATATGTTGATATAATGTATCATCACTAACGATGCTACCTTCCAAAGGAACAGATGTTTGCGGTATGATGGGTTCATCCATTTCATGAAAAGAAATGGCGCCTGCACAATCGTGACCAATCGTTTTAAGCAGAGCAAAATTATTATTTGGGCTGATATTATAGTATTTTCCAATAGCTTTCCTTACGGATTCACTTTCGGGTAAAAGCCCGCCGAAATATGCTTCACAATCTGTTGCATAAGGCGCTTCTTGAATAGGCAGATGGAGCGAGATAGCAGTCGTTGCCGATTTATCATAGGTAAAGACCATTTTACCTGCCTCATTTTGTGCCAGGATCCCAATATGTTGTCCATGTAAACGGACTGATAGCTGTGTTTTCATATTCATTCGTTCGGAGGTAATTTCGCTTCCAATTTAATGCCTAGCATATGCGCTACTCGTAAAGCTTTGTCAAGCTTAGTTTACGATCTGAAAGACATTTGTTTTTTTTAAGTAATGAATATTGTTAAGTCGCTTATCATGCATTATTTCGAAAATATGATTGAGATCCACACTCAGATCTACGTTCTTTGGTTCTGCTAAAGCTAATAAGCGCGCATCTATATTTTCTCTTAAAAAGAATTTTTCGACCAGCCAATAAATATGTTGAACATAGCTTTTTAGAGTATCTGGATTTTGTAATTGATAGATTAAAAGTTCATTAGGCAAGGTTTTGTGCGTAATACAATAATAGGCATAAAGCAACGCATCGATGAAATCACGAAGGACCGTGCCTGAAAGTGGTGCCAGATAAGGATCAAGCGCGCGATAAATTGCTTCGAAAATAATTTCTAGGGCTGTTATTTCATCATTTTCGTATAAATCAGTAGGTTGATACAAGGTAGCTATCCCAAAGTAAATAAGCGCATTATCTTGTAGGCAAGTCGGTACTTTTTGGATAGGACACCTAAAAAAATAATCTTCAAATAGTAAACCCATACTATTGTAAATGTCGCCGATAAGATGACAAGCAGCTTCGCTGTCTTTAGAACGACTGGCACTTGCAATGCCAGTGCGAAATGCTTCTAATGATTCAATGATATCGTGCTGGCTTAAAGTGAGACCTGCAATATAATGTGCGTAGGCAACTGTATTCCAGGTTTCATCATTATGATAGGGTATTTGTGAAAGCTTGCCTAAGGCTTTGTTCACATAAAAAAGTGGATGAGTATTCAATAAAGGTGAAGGAGAAATTTGCTCATTAATTAATAAATCAGCAATAGAAATAGCACATTGTGCCATTAATAAGATGTTTTGCTTGCTTAAATCCTTCATCTTATCCAGCATATTGATAGCATGTTGATAATCCTCAGCAGCAGCTATATAGTTTCCTTCCAGTTCGAACATTTCTGCCCGCTTATAATAGGCAATGGAGAGTTTTGAAATCGTACCAGGATTGGTATTGTTTAGTGCTTTAAATAATAAAATGGCAGAATTGACATGCATCAGGGCTCTGCAAAGAGGAATATCTTCTCTTAGCGCAAGTGTATAATGTGCCGTGGCCAATGCGCCTAATTGTGCTGGAGTGGGCAAGATATCTTGTGGAAAATCTGCGATGAGGTTCTCTGCTTGTGTGAGAACACATTCGTAAGGATCTTCATAGTAACCGCGTCGATTTTGGGCATGCAAACTGTGTCTTACCATGGCAGAACTCCAGTCAGTTAACTATGTTTAAACTAGGGCCATTAAGCATTTGCAGCTCTAGTCTTATTCTATGACAATAGGGGCTAAAGAACCAAATATTATAGGTGTTAGGTGCGATTCACAAGTCTTAAGGACTTTTTAGGATGGGCAACTGAGGCTTTCTTACAGGCGGGACTCTTCTTCGGGCATGGAACAAATAATGCCTGGGATGAGGCAGTGGCCCTTGCTCGCTATGTATTAGGGCTGCCACCTGATGCGGATAAATCAGTCCTGGAACGACCTTTGACCATAGCGGAACAAACGCAATTAATGAAACTTGCAAAAGAAAGGATTGATAAACGGCTACCTGTTCCTTATTTAAGTCATGAAGCTTGGTTTGCCGGCTTGAAATTTTATGTGGATGAACGCGTGATTATCCCCCGTTCGCCTATTGCTGAAACGATTCAACAGGGTTTTAAACCTTGGCTAGGTAAGCGTAGCCCTAAACGTATCTTGGATCTCTGTACTGGTAGTGCTTGTATAGCCATTGCTTTGAATAAGGTTTTTCCAAATGCCATCATTGATGCAGTGGATATCTCAAACGATGCGTTACAAGTTGCGCAAAAAAATGTGACCCTACATCAGTGTGCAGATAAGGTTCATCTTATCAAATCCGATCTTTTTTCTGCATTAAATAAGCAAAAGTATGATATTATTATCAGTAATCCCCCTTATGTGGATACCCTAACTTTGGCGCATTTGCCTGCAGAATATAGGCATGAACCCACAATTAGCCTTGTTGCAGGAAAAGACGGTTTAAAGATTGTAAGAAGAATTTTGCATGAGGCTGCAAACTATCTGAATGCACAGGGTGTATTGATTGTAGAAGTGGGGGATAGTAAGAAGGCCTTAATTCAAGCCTATCCAGCGCTTCCGTTTATCTGGCTTGAATTTACACAAGGGGGCAGCGGCGTTTTTTTATTAAAGGAAGAGGATAGGGCATGTTGGCAAATTTCTTAGCAGCGATTGGACTTACACTATTATTATGGGTATTATATCGCGGCATCAAAGGTAATCCAGATGCTTTTTCTAAGGCAAATTTAAGTAAAAGTACCACCACCTTAGGCGTGTTGGCATTATTGTTAATTGGGGTGATTGCTTTTGCAGTCATGATGCTTCGAAAATAAAAGGGGCGTGTATGAAAGAATATAATGTTGCAGTATTGGGTGTGACGGGTGTTGTCGGCGAAACCATGCTGTCTATTTTAGCAGAGCGACAATTTCCAGTGAAAACGCTATTTCCCTTGGCAAGTCATCGTTCTGCAGGTGATACTTTGCGTTTTAAGAATAAAGCGCATCATGTGATAGACGCTGAAACTTTTGATTTTTCAAAAGCAGATATTGCCTTGTTTTCAGCAGGGGCTTCTGTTTCTAAAATTTATGCGCCCATTGCGGATGCGGCGGGTTGCGTGGTGATTGATAATACTTCACAATTTCGAAGAGATGAAGATGTGCCGCTCGTGATCCCGGAAGTGAATCCTGGACGTATTGCCGATTTTAAAGCACGCAATCTTATCGCCAATCCCAATTGTTCTACCATTCAAATGCTGGTGGCCTTAAAACCTATTTATGATGCTGTGGGGATAGAACGTATTAACGTGGCGACTTATCAATCAGTCTCAGGATCCGGCAAAGCTGCAATTACCGAATTAGCTGAACAAACTGCACAATTATTAAATGGGATCCCAGCGAGTCCTAAGGTATTTCCAGGGCAAATTGCTTTTAATGTATTGCCGCAGATTGCGAATTTTGAAGCAAATGGTTATACCTTGGAAGAAATGAAATTGTATTGGGAAACACGGAAAATATTTGAGGATCCCCATATTCAAGTGAATGCAACCGCTGTGCGAGTTCCTGTATTTTATGGACATTCAGAGGCCATTCATATCGAAACCCGCGATAAAATCACCGCAAGTCATGCGATAAGTCTTTTACAATCTGCGCCCGGCGTCATTGTCATGGATGAAGCAGAAAATGCTTATCCCTGTCCTGTGCCTGAGGCCTCTGGCACAGATGCTGTGTATGTAGGACGCATTCGAGAAGATATCTCGCATCCTCGCGGTTTAAATCTTTGGGTAGTATCTGATAATGTGCGTAAAGGTGCAGCACTTAATGCAGTGCAGATTGCAGAAATTTTAGTGAATGACTACCTATAATACTTCTGATAATGTTTCATTGGAATTAGCAACCCCCAGAATTGCGCTGGGGATTGAATATGATGGCAGCGTTTTTCATGGCTGGCAGCGACAAAAACATACAAACGAAACTGTGCAATATGTTGTTGAAAGTGCTTTGAGCAACATTGCAGCTGAACCGATTGCGACTATCGTTGCGGGTCGAACAGATAGTGGTGTACATGCTTATGGACAAGTCCTGCATTTTGATACAAAGGCTTTGCGCACAGAAAGAGAATGGTGTCATGGCACAAATAATGAGTTGCCTGACTCTGTTCGGGTGCTATGGGCCAGGGCTGTTCCCATGAGTTTTAACGCCCGACGCTCCGCAATAGGACGATATTACCGATATGTGATATATAATCATGCCATGAGGCCGGGCTTGTTTCGGCAGCATGTTAGCTGGTATTATAAACAGCTAGATGTGGAAAGGATGCACGCTGCAGCTCAACATTGGATTGGAGAACATGATTTTGCCGCTTTTAGAGCATCTAGTTGTCAGAGCCGCACATCGGTTCGAAAGCTCAGGAGCATAGAGATATGCAGACGAGAAGATTTTGTGATTATTGATTTTAAGGCAAATGCCTTTTTACATAATATGGTGCGCAATATGGTAGGGGTATTAATGAAGATCGGGTGTAAAGAAGCAGAACCCTTTTGGGCCAAAGAAGTGCTTTTATCTTGTGATAGAAGGGAGGCATCCTTGTGCGCACCTTCAGAAGGTTTATATTTAATGGGCGTTGAATATCCGAAAGATATGGCGTTGCCTAGCATTTCTGACCATGTGGATTTACTTCATCTAAGGCAAGGATTGATATTAGCATGAGTTGGTTTTCAAAGCTTTTTCCTTCAAAAATTCGCACTATTGTTAAAAAAGAGATCCCGGAAGGTGTTTGGACAAAATGTCCTGAATGTTCTGCATTTTTATTTCGTGCTGAATTAGAACGCAATTTACATGTCTGTCCTAAATGTCAATTTCATATGCGTATCTCTGCGCGTCGTCGTTTAGATATATTTTTAGATGCCGATTCGCGCATTGAAATTGCCGAGCATGTTATACCAGAAGATCGTTTAAAATTTAAAGATACTAAAAAATACAAAGATCGCTTAGTTGCTGCTCAAAAAGATACGGGTGAAAAAGACGCAATGGTTGTCATGCAAGGAAAAGTGAATGGGATC
>CAZCHZ010000026.1:0-7223 GCA_964498615.1 uncultured Legionellaceae bacterium
ACTCACTCTTTCTACCAAGGAATCTCGATCCTTTTTATTCACATTATCTCTATAAGAAATTAATTGGCTACGATGTCCAGTAACGATCTGCGTGATTAACCATTCCCATTGTTCTCTAATTTCATCGCGTCGTTTTTTGTCTGCCTCTGACATTGGTTTTGACGGTGTTGACATATCTTTATCCTCTGCTTGTATATTCGCCTATAAATTAGGCATTTTGTTATGGCTAAAGTTTCTTTTGACGTAAGATTTTTAGGGGTTCGCGGGTATATTCACGCAATAATATTGAATGTTATTTGCTTATATTTAATATTTATAAAACACTAGTGGCCGAACTTTCGCGCCGGCCCCACGTAGGTATAGATACCCAAACTGTCGCCATCCAGGGCTTAGAACTTTTCTGCGGCGACAAGATTTGTTGCAGCACTAGAAAGTGCACTCGTAGCCAAAATGAATTTCATCATTTTCATATGTCTCTCCTATCAATGTAATTTTAAATTAAGGCTATTCTACCTTTTTTATAACGCATTATGCAAGACTTGCTTTATATACATCAGGTCGACTTGTGTTACAATCTAACATCATCAAAAATTCACTGTTTTTTGCTTTTATTAATCAAAATGAAAATTAATCTTTAGCAATATTCATTCAATATTAAATTCAAGATTCATTTTATTGTTTTTTTTTAACTTAATTTTAGGTTCTGTGCCCATCATCAAGCGTTTAATATTTGCTTGATGTCGCCAAAAAATAAAAAAACTTATTACACAAACCGGCAATGCATAACCCAATTTTGTAAATATAAAAACCACAATTGGCGCAAGCAAGGCCATAGTAAGGGAAGCAACTGAGGAGGTGTGGAATAATGCCACCATCAGCACCCAACCAAGCAGTAGAATCATGCCAACGGTCCAGGATAAACCCAATAGAATGCCAAAGGCTGTCGCCACCCCTTTGCCACCCCTAAGCCCAAAAAATATAGGGTAGAGATGTCCTAAAAATACCGATAACATGACAGGGCCTACCACTGCAGGTCTTGGATCAATTATCATGACAATGAATACACAAACGAATCCCTTTAGCATATCGCCTAATAAGGTGAGCGCTGCAGGAATTTTACCTCCCAAACGCAAAACGTTTGTTGCCCCAGGGTTTCCAGACCCTTGGTCCCTAGGATCGGGTAATCCCCAGAGATGACAAACAATGACTGCGCTCGAGACAGAGCCAATCAAGTAAGAAATCAAGCACAAAAGAAGGGTAAGCCACATGTCCCTATTTAATGGATCATTAGCGCAGACGTCAAGAGGCAGGCACACATTGCCCAAGCTACCTAGCCCAGACGCAGACGCTATCGCGCATAGCGCTCTTCTGTTAAAGCGGATCTTGGATGAAATCCAAAGGAACAAAGGCCAAATTTCTTTTGTAGATTATATGCGTTTAGCCTTATATGCCCCGGGCTTAGGTTATTACAGTGCAGGGGCTACAAAATTTGGGATGTCCGGCGATTTTGTCACGGCCCCCCTTCTTTCTCCTCTCTTTTCAGAATGTTTAAGTAGGCAATGCCAAGAAATACTCGATTGCCTTCAAGGCGCGAGTATTTTAGAAATTGGCGCTGGCACTGGCCAGATGGCTGCAGATATTTTAATTTCACTTGAAAATAACAAAACGCCTCTTAAACATTATTATATTTTAGAACCCGGCGCCGATTTGCGCGCCAAACAAAAAGAAACCATTCAGAATCTTTGTCCACAATGTTTACCCCTGGTATCCTGGCTTGATACATTGCCACCTGCCTCCTCTTTTTCAGGGATTATTTTGGCAAACGAAGTATTAGATGCCATGCCCGTAAATCGTTTTTATGTAGATGAACAAGGCATACATGAAATTTCTGTAGAAGCAATTAATAGTCAATTACAACTTTGCAAAAGCACGCAACAAAATCCCGAACTAAATGCCTTTGTTGAAAATCTTGCTTTAGCCCCAGGCTATCTTTCTGAAGTCAATCTACAACTAAATGCTTTCACCCATAGCCTTAGTAGTTGCCTAAACACCGGTCTCATTTTATTGATTGATTATGGATTTTCAAGACAGGAATATTATCATCCTGATAGAAGCATGGGCACATTAATGTGCCATTATCGACATTATGCACATCAAGATCCTTTCTTTTATCCAGGCTTACAAGATATCACTGCGCATGTGGATTTTACAACCATAGCGGAAAGCGCATTAAGCGCAGGTTTACATGTCTTAGGATTCACTACTCAGGCAAGTTTTTTAATCAGTTGTGGTTTAACTGATTTATTTGAAAGTAAAATCCAAAAAAACACAGAAACAGATTTCAGAACAACACAAGCCGTGCACACTTTAACATCTCCTGCTGAAATGGGAGAGCTCTTTAAGGTAATGGCCCTGGGGAAAAATATTTATTTACCACTAGTCGGATTTTCCCTACATGACAAACGTTATTTGTTATAAGAACGAACAAGTTGCTTGCCTAGATCATCTATCAAATAGGTTATAAAAGCCCATAAATTGTCTTTTTCAATGATTTGATTCATTTGTTCCGCAGATAGAAAACGACGCATTTCTTTTTTAAATTCTGATAAAATTTCCTTGTTTTCTGTTAATGCTTCCTTACGTTTATCAAATAAATTTAGAAAATAATCTAGCGTATAATTTCGATCTCGAAGTTTGTTAGGAATAAATTCAACCTTGGGTTTTAATCCTTGCTGATGAAGCCATACTATATCCCACAAATCACGGAATTTTATGCGATTTGGCCGCAGTGCAAAAGCAATCAATTTATCTGCATAAATTTCTTCGCGACTCTGCGCCTGTATAATTAATCCACTTGTCCCCATATCCATGCCATAAGGATTTAATAGTAACATTGGACGTTTTTCGTAAGAAGGCACAGCACAGATATCTATATTTATGCGCTGGGCGGGCAAATGCTTATATTGGGGTCGAGTTTCAACGGTAATTTTCCATGTGTCAACATTTTTTTTATCTTTGAGAGGTTCGCTTATTTTCACTAACAAGCCATATTTATCATGAAGGTTTTCGATGAGTATTTTTCCCATCGTAGATAAACTATCACGCGTAAAATCACCACCACCAGTAAAATCTAAATCTTCACTTAATCGTATACCTCCATAACAACTTCTTAAACATGTGCCTCCTATAAAGGTAAGATTTGCGAGTAAATTATTATGGCTTAATACTCTCAAGATATCATGATGCAACAATTCTTTTTCCACCACTATTCGTAGCGTAGATAAATTTGGTTGATTCTTAAGCGCTTCGGTAACGAGCTGATCAAATAAATTCATTGGCAATATCCCAATTAATTAAATCACAATTTCGATGTGTCGCCTTCATGTCTCTCAATGCCAGTGGTACTATTGCTCGCCATAATCTACAATTTGTATCATAAATCAACTGCTTCATTATATGACTTGGCTTTTGGGTGGTATGAATAAATTCTATGGTTCCAAATTCACCGCAAGAAACGATATTGCTTCGACCTGATGGCATAATTGAAACCCAGATCATCGGAATTTGAGAAATATCCCCTGCATCGCTTAAAACAGTTTCAAGGCTAATGTAATTAAATTCATTAGCCCTCAAAAGCGCTGCCGCATGATACAACACAAATCCACTGGGTGGAATAGCGCGCTTACAAATATACAAGCCACGGCATATCCTACTTAAATACCCAGCCCGAACAGTTCGGCTTATGAGTGTTTTAAAAGCAGAATTGGATAGCTCCGGGCACAGTGCCCTTAAGTCCTGCAGGGTAAACAAATAATGCTCACCATTTGCATTCTGATCAAGCCAATTAGCTATATATCTCATGGGCTGCATAGGGGTTACTCTACACTAAGTTACACTAAGTGTAACCTAATGTGTAGTTTAATGCAAAATCATTTTCAAATAGTGTAATATCACCTATCATGCATGGAAAATTTGAATCGCTAATCCCAATTTGCTAGGAAAAATGGGATTAGTGATTCAGATTTGCGAGGAAAAGTTAGTTTGAGAAATGTCTAATGTCCAGACCCGACCCCAGCAATGGCTGTAATTCTGCGTTTACGAAGTTCATCTGCCAATGCCAACCCTTCAAAACCTGCGGCGAGGAGAGGTGCCACTTCAACAGTATTTGCAGCTGTTAAGGCTTTTCGCATCAAATCTGCCTGTGGATATTCTCGGTTTTCTAAACCTAAACGCCCTCTGGCATCTGCAAGACAAGCGATGAGAAATTTTTCAAAACGTTCTGGATTACGAAAAGCATCCAATCGTTCCAAGGTTTTTAATACGGTTGAAGGTTTTAATTCATAAGCTTTATGACAATGCAAATGAAATCTGCTGACAGCAATGGCAAGTTCGCGATATTCCTTTGGGACACGATAACGATCACAAAAATCTTGAATTAAAGGCACACCGCTTTCTTCATGACCATGATGACTTGGCCATTCACTTGCGGGTGTTAAGCCTTTTCCTAAATCATGACAAAGTACAGCAAAACGTGTGACAGGATCTGGGGTGAGCTTGGCAGCTATTTGCAAAGCCATCATGATATGTACCCCTGTATCAATCTCAGGATGATATTCTGCTGTTTGCGGCACGCCCCAGAGTTTATCCAAACTGGGCCATAAAACAGCCAAGGCATGACTTTCTCGTAGCACTAAAATAAATTGTGCAGGATCATCTAATTGTAAGGCACGCACCATTTCCTGCCAGACACGCTCTGGCACTAATTCATTAATTTCACCCTGCTTTACCATCCCTTGCATTAAAGTAAGTGTTTCGGGCGCAACCTGAAATCCTAAAAATGCTAATTTTGCAGCCATGCGCGCCACTCTTAAAATACGTACAGGATCTTCACTAAAAGCAGGGGATACATGACGAAGTATTCTGTTTTTTAAATCTTCTGCACCATGATAAGGATCGATAAGATTGCCTTGTAAATCTTCAGCCATGGCATTAATGGTTAAATCTCGACGTAAGAGATCTTCTTCCAAGGTGACATCGGGACTTGCATGACATACAAAACCATAATAGCCCCTACCTTGTTTGCGCTCTGTACGCGCGAGCGCATATTCTTCTTGTGTTTTTGGGTGTAAAAATACGGGGAAATCCTTACCCACACGCCGAAACCCTCTTTTTAGCATTTCTGCTTCGGTACTGCCAACGACCACCCAATCGGTTTCGCTAAAAGGTAATCCTAATAAAGTATCGCGTACAGCACCCCCCACACGATAAATATTTAAACCTTCTGTACTCATGGTATTAATGCTTCTGATGTAAATAATGCTTCAATAAACTCATCGGCATTAAAGGGCTGTAAATCAGCAATGCCTTCACCAACACCAATAAAACGAATCGGTAAATGCAGGGTTTGAGCAATACTAAAAATAATGCCTCCCTTTGCTGTACCATCAAGCTTAGTTAACACGATCCCCGTCAAAGATAGGGCCTCATGAAATTTTCGGGCCTGTTGTAGCGCATTTTGGCCTAAGGTTGCATCCAAGACTAATAAGACTTCATGCGGCAACGTTGAGTCTTGTTTGCGCAATACTTTCACGATTTTTTTCAACTCTTCCATTAAAGTATCTTGATTATGTAAGCGCCCCGCGGTATCTGCAAGCAACACATCCACTTGCTTGGCTTTAGCGGATTGTAAAGCATCAAAAATCACCGAAGCAGAATCTGCACCCTGATGCTGGGCAATCACCGGCATGGCATTACGTTCTCCCCAGACTTGCAGCTGTTCGATGGCAGCTGCACGGAAAGTATCGCCTGCCGCCAACATCACTTTTTTTTCTTCATTTTTCAATTGGCTGGCCAGTTTCCCAATAGTAGTTGTTTTTCCCGTCCCATTGACACCCACCATGATAATGACAAAAGGTTTAATGTCAGGGGGAATATGTAAAGGTGCCTCTACGCTTGTCAGCAAGCTTTTCATCACCTCTTTTACAACGATACCTAAAACAGCATTATCTTGTTTTTTCATACGCTCTACGACTGAGTTTAAGATCCCTGTTGTGGTTTCCATCCCCACATCCGCTGAAAGTAATAAAATTTCTAAATCTTTGAGATCTTCTGCGCTGACTGCGCCTCTGTGCGAAAATAACGTTGAAAGCCCAGATGTAAAAACAGCGCGCGTACGCAAAAGCCCCGCTTTTAAGCGATTAAACAACCCTGTGGGATTTGAGGTATTATCCTCTTTCGAGGGGTGGCGCTTAAGGAAATCCAGCATGTTAACTACCTTGGAAATATTCTATACCTTAGAAAGTTATTATTTTACATGAAAAGAAACCAATTACGTATTATTGGGGGTATATGGCGGGGTCGAAAGATTCATTTTCCGGATGTTGATGGCCTAAGACCCACGCCCGATAGGGTACGCGAAACCGTTTTTAATTGGCTGGCACCCTATATTCAAGGTGCGCATTGTTTGGACTTGTTTTCGGGTAGCGGTGCTTTAAGCTTTGAGGCCCTTTCTCGGGGAGCAGGAAATGTCATTATCGTTGAAAAAAACAAAGAAGCTATAATGCATCTGCATGAAAATGCAAGCCATTTAAAAGCAAGTAATGTAGAAATTATCCATGAAGATTGTCTAAGCTTCTTGAAAAACACGGTGCCCAAAACAGCATTTGATATTGTCTTTGTCGATCCTCCCTATGCTGATAAATTACTCCCCACATGTTTTACATTACTAGATCAAAAAAACTGGTTAAAAAAGAATACCTTTATTTATTTCGAGGCAGAAACCCTTATCCACGACACAGAATTACCCTCACGTTGGAAGACACTGAAAGTTAAAAAAGCAGGTAGAGTTTATTATCATTTAACGCAAATGACCATATAAATTATTCATCGAGCAACATAGCTCACATTCCACACACCCGCATGAAAAAACAGTAGTAATATTCTGTCATATGCATTATCATGGTGTTAGCTGATTATTTAAATTTATTATTCAAGGAGGAATACACTATGTGGCAAGTTAGTGGAAAGGGTTGGAATCTTCAACGACAGTTATCATGGCAAAAAGACCGTGTAACCCCCTCCGTATTAATGGCAAGAGGAATTCCGATAGCACCGGTAGCGGCACCACAAAAAACACCAGCGGCGCCTGTTGTGCTAGCATCTGGATCTTCTGCACCAGCTGAAAGCCCTACGCCTGTTATGCCAGCATCTGGATCCTCAGCTGC
>CAZCHZ010000026.1:7323-10903 GCA_964498615.1 uncultured Legionellaceae bacterium
CTGCACCAGCTGAAAGCCCTACGCCTGTTATGCCAGCATCTGGATCCTCAGCTGCATCAGCTGAAAGCACTGCGCCTGTTGCGCTAGCATCTGGATCTTCAGCTGCACCAGCTGAAAGCCCTACGCCTGTTATGCCAGCATCTGGATCCTCAGCTGCATCAGCTGAAAGCACTGCGCCTGTTGCGCTAGCATCTGGATCTTCAGCTGCACCAGCTGAAAGCCCTACGCCTGTTATGCCAGCATCTGGATCCTCAGCTGCGCCAGCTGAAAGCCCTGCGCCTGCTGTTATTGTTGCACGAGATCCGATACCTGATACCAGGCAACCTGACCCTCATGTAACATCGGCACCAACAACACCTCGCGACGAACTCAGTTTGGCAGAAAACTTGGTTGCAGTGCAAACACAACTCGAGGCACCTGCTAACATGAGCGCAGCAGCCACGAGTTCATCATCAGCGCCGGCTGCACTAGCACCTACATCTGCGCCCACATCATCAGCACCAGCTGCGCCCACATCAGATGGCAGTATTATCACTGCATTTACATCTCTATTTACATTTTTTTCTTCATCTGCTCCTCTTGCTGCACCTACCGCAACGCGTAAGCCTACTGATAATAGATTACCGTCAGGTTGGGTAGAAGAGGATCTGGAAGGTTCATTGGTAAACATAAAGCCTGATCCTTCTTATTTGAATGTAAATGTAACAAACCTGGGTGAGAACACGAGTCCAGTCATTTCAACCCATACTAGCCCAGAAATGACGCCACTAACGCTAAGCCCTATATCACAAAGAAGCCCAGCGACAAGTCCGGCACTCAGTCCAAGGGCAGAGGGAAACACAAGTCCTACACACAGAACCCGATCGCCTTCGCGACAATAATTAGGCGCGACAGATACAAAAGACATCTATCTGGAGAACGCCTGCTTCTTTAAGGGATCGACTGAGGGCAGATACTGTCGTACCTGTGGTAACCACATCATCCATGATGGCCACATGTTGAAAGGGAATGGGTTTCATTATCTTAAAAGCCTGCTGTAGATTTTGTTTTCGTTTAGCAGCGCTTAAGCCTGATTGGGGTTTCGTTGCCCTTACGCGCTGGCAAACATCCAACAAAATAGGCAATTTTAAACGTCGTTTTAGTGGCCATAATAATTCTAAGGCTTGATTAAACCCACGTTGTCGCAAACGCTTGGCATGTAGGGGTACAGGAATAATGGCTTCTGGGAAAACGCCATCCTTATACCATTCTTGGCAAACAGCATCGGCAAGTAATTCGCCTAAAACAGAACCCTTGCTTAATTGTCTGCCAAATTTTAAACCCGTGATTAATCTTGTCGCGGGAGGATCATAACTAAATAATGCTAATAAACGATCAAAAGGTGGGGGACTGTTAAGACAGGCCTTGCAGCAGATAGGATCATCTAAGCCCGTCAACCTTAAACCACAACGATAACAACGATCGAGAAGTCCAGGCAGACAGGTAATACAGGTCGCGCAGAGATCTCGTTTTGAATGCGAATGATGCCCACATAGACAGCAAATATGTGGAAATAGGCTGTTTACAAAAGCATTAAGGATGGCGGACATCTTTACTCCATGAGACAATCAATATATGGTCCAAAAAACAGATGTCATACAATATAACGCAGATATTGATCAAGCCCTTTTGCGGATAGAACATGCGCTTGGAAAACGTCTCTTAGAACGCCTGGAATTCATTAAATTTTCGCCACTGCAAATTCTCGTTATTGGCGAAGAAACCGAATATTTTTGTGCTCAATTAAAACAAAAATATCCTAATGCAAATGTAGTCAATATGACTTTGGCGGATGCCAAAAAGACATTGTTTGATACGCAGAGCATAGATTTTATTTTTTCAAGTTGTATTTTGCATCGATCTGTATACCCATTAGATGAACTGGCAATCGTTAAATCTATGCTAAAACCAGGCGGTTTATTATTGTTGGCAAGTGTGGGACCCGATACTTTTCAAGAACTTAAAGTAGATACGCAATTTATAGATATGCATGAATATGGCGATATGCTTTTACATCTAGGCTTAGAAAGCCCTGTGATGGATAGAGAAGTTTTAAATTTTAATTACACAGAAGATCTTTTAGTCACCGTTGAAGCGCTTTATGGTGTGGCTTGGTGCGCGAAGCGAGAAAGAAATCAACGTTCCATCGATTTTGTTTATCACAACGAAGAATAGAGATTAATAAACGCCTCCTTTGAGGGGGGCGGCTCACGTAGTGAGCGGGGAGTATTGTCGCTTTAACAGCTTTAATATGCCTCTCGTGCATACACCCCCCCGACGCCCTTCGGGCGCCGGCCCCCCTCAAAGGGGGCGATCTAACAATTACTTAGCTTTAGTTTTTTGTTACTGGGTTCTATGACAGTTTCTGAAGTTCTATTGCTTGGTTCCGTTGTAACTTCTGACTTTTTCTCTTTAGCAAGCATCTCTGCGCAGTCTCCTACCTTTCCTAGAAACTCGTATGTAGTTTGCCCATCATTGCTAAGATAAACTTGCACTCTAGATTCGGGTTGATTCGTATCTATGGCAATTTTTGCTTTTGCAACTGCTTCCTTGATAAAGTCCGAATTATAGGGAATCTTTATTGGACGTTGACCATCTATGTTATTAAAGGGCAAATGACACAAATTCCATAGACGCTCTGACAATGTCTTGATAAATGTCGATTCTTGTTCCGGAGTTAAGGTGAGAATACTTGGAAATTCTATCACTTTCAATCCTGCTTGAACAAATGGAATTTTATTCTTTATGACATGTAAATACCATGTAGCTGCAATAACAGTTTGTTCTTTTTTGAAAAGCACTGCTTGAGAACCATCAAGTTCTCTGCCAATGGCTTCCAAACGATTTAATTTAAGACTTAATTCTGACTCATTATTCACTTTTTTTTCAGCATCAACAGTAGATGAAATTTTGGCGGCTTCTTGTTTATTAACTGACATTTGTATACTCCTCCATCACAATTGTATAAATAAAATACCATAAAAAAAGCACCTGGATACTATCCAAGTGCTTTTTTACTTTCAAAATAGGGTGCCTGGCGATGTCCTACTTTCACATGGAGAACTCCACACTATCATCGGCGCTGAGCGGTTTCACTTCCGAGTTCGGAATGGGATCGGGTGGTTCACACTCGCTATTGCCACCAGGCATAAACTTTTAAAACATAATTTAGGTAATACAAGACACAAACAAGACAAATTACTTGAGATTATATGGCCAAGCCACACGGTCAATTAGTACAGGTTAGCTCAAGGCCTCACAGCCCTTACACATCCTGCCTATCAACGTTGTAGTCTTCAACAGACCTTTAGAAGACTTAAAGTCTTGGGAAATCTCATCTTGAGGTGGGCTTCCCACTTAGATGCTTTCAGCGGTTATCCCGTCCGCACATAGCTACCCGGCAATGCCACTGGCGTGACAACCGGTCCACCAGAGGTGCGTCCACTCCGGTCCTCTCGTACTAGGAGCAGCTCCTCTCAAATTTCCAACGCCCACGGCAGATAGGGACCGAACTGTCTCACGACGTTCTAAACCCAGCTCG
>CAZCHZ010000027.1:0-10892 GCA_964498615.1 uncultured Legionellaceae bacterium
AAAAGCAATCACTTCACGAATGGATGTACCGCCTGTCATCAATGTTACTAAACGATCTAAGCCCAACGCAATTCCGCCATGCGGGGGACAACCAAATTTAAGGGCCTTTAATAAAAAGCCAAACTTCAGGTTAGCTTCTTCTTCTTTGATCCCGAGCAAACGAAATACTGCTTGTTGCATTTCATAAGAGTGAATACGAATAGAGCCACCGCCCAATTCTGTGCCGTTTAAGACTAAATCATAGGCTTTTGAGCTATACTTCAAAGGATCCGCTTCAAGCGCTGCAACGCTATCCACAATAGGCATGGTAAAAGGATGATGCGTGGGTTCTAAGCGGTTCCCTTCTGGTGCTTCTAAAAAGGCAGGAAAATCTACCACCCATAACATGGCCCAATCACCCTTTAATAACTTGAGATCTTGTCCCAATTTATTTCGAAGTGCACTAAAAGAATCGTTAACTATTTTTGCTTTACCTGCACCAAAAAAGATCAGGTCACCATTTTTGGCTTGCAGACGATCGAGTATGGCTTCACAAACATCTGCTTTCAGAAACTTCACAATGGGCGATTGCAAACCTTCAACACCTTTAGCCCTATCATTCACTTTAATATAGGCTAAGCCTTTTGCCCCAAATTGTTCGACAAAACGTGTGTATTCATCAATTTCTTTGCGACTTAAACCTTCCTTTGTTTCTGGAACACGCATGGCTACAACGCGATGCGTCTTTGGCGTTTCTGCAGGTTCCGCAAACACCTTAAATTCGGCATCTTTCACTAAATCTGCGATTTCCACCAATTCTAAGGGGTTTCGTAAATCAGGTCTATCGATACCGAAGCGGCGCATGGCTGCTGCATAGGGCATTCTTAAAAGGTTCCCAGGAAATTCAACTTTCATGCAGGTTGAAAATACATGTTTTATCATTTCTTCCATCAGCTGCATAATTTCTTCTTGTGACATAAATGACATTTCCATATCCAGCTGGGTAAACTCCGGCTGTCTGTCTGCGCGTAAATCTTCATCACGAAAACAACGGGCAATTTGATAATAGCGATCCATGCCAGACATCATGAGTAATTGTTTAAAAAGCTGAGGAGATTGTGGTAAGGCAAAAAATGAACCCGGGTAGGTACGGCTAGGCACTAAATAATCGCGTGCGCCTTCTGGTGTAGCCTTGGTTAAAATAGGGGTTTCTATATCTAAAAATCGATGGCTGTCCAGAAAATGACGCATTGTACGCGTCACAAACGCCCGAAATGCAAAGCGCTCTTGCATCTCTGGACGACGCAAATCGATATATCGGTAACGCAAGCGCACCTCTTCGCTCACAGTTTGATGCTCATCAGGATAAAAAGGCGGCGTTTCTGCCACGCTCAACACATCTAGTGCTTGCACTTCAATTTCAATTTTGCCCGAGGGCAACTCTGGATTTTCTGTGCCTTTTGGTCGTTGCTTCACAACTCCTTTGACATGTAGGACATATTCTTTTCTAAGACCTGTTGCCACTTCAAAAACTTGGGGCGTATTTTGAGGGGAAAATACGGCCTGCACAAAACCACTGCAATCTCGTATTTCTAAAAAAATTAAGCCCCCAAGATCTCGACGATAATGTACCCAACCATAAATCGATACGGATTTATCGATATGAGTCTCGTTTAGTTCACCACAATAATGGCTACGCATATTTATTCCTTCATTTATCCTGCATTTGAACTGTCTTTGCTACTTGTATTTTCCGTCTTACTTTCCGTTTTGCTGTCTTTTTTCTCAAGGTTGGTCTTGGGTTTTGAATCCAAAGGCATTGCTTTAGCGCTTTCATCACTTTTACTGGCAGTCGCGTCACTTGGCTTTTCTTCATTTTGTACAAGATTTTTCTTTTTATCTGAATCTTTAAAATCCGTTTCATACCATCCACCCCCACTTAAACGAAACCCGGATAGGGATACTAATTTTTTTAAGGCTGGCTTTTGGCACACATCACAATTCAGCAAAGGGGGATCGCTCACCTTTTGTAATTTTTCTAAACGTGAATGACAAGATTCGCAGATATATTCATACACCGGCATAATAAAACCCCATTTTCATCCTATTTATTTTTTTAATTCTTCCCAAATTTCCTGCATTTCAGCTTCTGCAGCCCGACTTTCTCTTGCAACACGCCTGTTTCTTTCTTCACAGACATCGGTGATCACATTGCACTCTTTAGCCTTTTCTTCGGCTGCTCTTTGCTGCTCAATCAAGACTTCGTTACGACAATAAATTTGACCATCCTGCCAACCATGTGCATATAGCGCATCTCTATCCATACGCGCCGCATCTAATTTATATTTAAAATTCTTATCGCCTGCCAAACGCTTACCTGCCGAGCAACCGTCTATATAGCCATCAACATAGGCAGACGGCTTACTTTGACATAACATATACTGATGTTTATTGGCCAAATATCTATCTGCTTGAGAATTACAACCCGCTAATAGAACGCCCATTGCAAAAACGGCAACATTAACAATTAATGATTTAGCTTTCATGCTTAATTCCGAGAAGATTACCATCTATTTCAATAACCTTAGTAGATTAACATTTTTTTCTAGATTACACAAAATATCCCCTATGAATATGCTAGGATGCCGTTTACGTTTTTAGGCTTTTTTATTGATGAAACTGCGCTCCCATCAGCCCTTATCCCTATCAGGATTTTCCCTGATTGAACTTCTTGTTTGTCTGTCTATTATTGGCATACTGGCTGTCATTGGTATCCCACAATTTTCGCTTTTATTCGAGCGCCAGGAAAGGGACTTAAGTTTAAACACCATTGAAAATGCAATTCAATATGCCCAAAGTGAGGCAAATAGGCGAGGCAGCACAATCACACTTTGTGGTAGCCACGATAGAAGCACTTGTCATCGCGACATTAACTGGTCAAGCGGTTTTATTGTCTTTGAAAATGCAAGACGAGAAGAACAACCCAAGGTTGGAAAAATTTTGATGCATTTACCCGGGGTGAAATATGGCAGAATTTTTTTCTATGCGGGAAATGGAAAACGCGCACTAAACCTTGAAGCCAATGGGATCACGCGAGATTATGGTCGCTTTAGTTATATTCCCAATACTATGCACAAAGTCCCGGCACAGGATTTGATCCTCAACCAAGCTGCGCGGACTTATGTATATCCTGAATAATAATTAAAAAATGCACCTAGCTTGCCTTTTTGAATTCTTTCAATGGCCAAACATGTTTTCGTAATTTTTTACGCTGTTGTTCTGCTTGCCATAAATCATATTGATTTTGCAAGTTAAACCACATTTTACTTGTTGTCCCCAGTGCGATAGAAAGCCTGATAGCCATTTGTGGACTAATGCCCGAATGGCAATTAATGAGCTTTGATATAGCACCCCGCGTAACATCCAACATCTGTGCTGCTTCTGTGACAGACAGCCCGCTCTCTTCGATGAGAAGACTTTTAACAATTTCCCCAGGATGAGGGGGATTAAACATTGCTTCTTTTGACATACCTTTATCTCCGATTACGCAATTCCCTTGCTCAAGTGGTCTATTTGTCATTCTAGTGATAATCTTCATAATCCACAAGAATGGCATCTGAATCCTCAAAATAAAAAGTCAACCTCCAGTTCCCGCTGACCGTAATAGCATAACAACCTTTTCGATTTCCTGTTAATTCATGCCATTTATATCCAGGGAGTCTTAAATCCAGAGCCATTTCAGCAGCATTCAATACACTCAATTGTTCCCTTAATTTTTTCACATGTTTAACCTGGATGCCAGAGGTATTCCCTGATTCAAAAAAACGTTTTAATCCCTTATGCTTCCAAGACTTGATCACAATCTCTTGCCTGTATATTGTAAATAGGCAGTATACATAACTTTAAAGACAACCCATACTGGTTATACACACAGAACTCTTGTTTGTCGTCACTGACCAGCAACTGCATCGGCTTAGGGTTACTTCCTTTTTCAAGAAATCCCCCCGCATTGCGAGCAAGCTCGCAAAGGCGGCCCCCTTTTTCAAAGTGGGCGGCTACAGTTGACAAGTCTTTGCTAAGTCACATTGTGACTTTTTCTATAATTAGCAAAAAAGAAAATGCTGAACAAGATTGCTATCGAGAAGCTTATTTGAATTGTTTAGGATTAAATGTATTGAGATTTAGAAATGAACAAGTACTTACAATACCTTAATCAAAGTGATGGAACATATTCTGCGATTTATACAAGACTTGAAGTTACTGGAAACGCAGAATAGATAGAAGCCCACTTTGAAAAAGGGGGCCGCCTTTGCGAGCTTGCTCGCAATGCGGGGGGATTTCTTGAAAAAGGCAATAACCCATAATCCATAACAGTACCTCAGTAGCATCTGTGTACCCAGGATCTAGCTGTCATGCCAGCGTACTAATGCTGAATCGCATCTTTATGTGCTTTCACGCTGAAGATCTGCAGCACAAATAGCACGACACCGATGGAAATTGCCGCATCAGCAATATTAAAGGCTGGCCATTCCCAAGTTTTATAATAGAGCACAATAAAATCGGTGACACGACCATTCATCACCCTATCCCAGGCATTGCCAAGTGCGCCTCCTAAAATAAGCGCCAAGCCAAAAGCCTCAAGTTTTTTCTTAGAGGTAATGCGCCCTAACCAAATAAAAATAATGACGCTCATGACTAAAGCCAGCCCCACAAAAAACCAACGTTGCCAACCAGAAGCTTCTGCTAGAAAACTAAAAGCGGCACCCGTATTATATCTTAGAGCCAAATCAAAACCCCAAAACACGGGCAAACTTCTTCCTAAAGACAAATATTGTACAGCCAGATATTTAGTGAATTGATCCAACAATAAAATCAGCACTGTTATCATTAAATAATGTCGCCGTTTAAGCATAATGCCTTACCTCTCCTTGTCCTGCTACGTTTTCTACACAACGGCCACATAAATCAGGATACTGTGAATTTTTATTCACATCCGCCCTATAATGCCAACACCGTATACATTTTGGATATTCTGAAGGTTTTACCATCACCCAAAGTCCTGCAACATTCGTGGCTTTTGCATCCACTGGACGCTTTGTCTCTGGATAGACTTTGGCTTGTGAAGTAATTAAAACAAAACGCAATTCATCTTTGAGTTTTGCAAGCAGTGTTTCTAAATCTTCCGAACAATAAAGTTCGACTTCAGCCGCAAGACCAGAACCAATTAACCCTGCGGCACGTGATTCTTCTAATACTTTATTCACCGCATCTCGTAATAATAAAACCTTCTCCCAAAACACATTATCAAATATTTTTGATTTTTGAGAAAACTTCGGGAAACTTTGGTACCATTCTGTTAAAAACACAGATTCCGCACGTTCACCTGGCATATGTTGCCAGATTTCTTCTGCGGTGAAACTTAAAATAGGCGCCATCCATCGTGTCAGCGCTTCCACAATATGATATAACGCTGTTTGGGCAGAACGTCTTGGAATACCTTCTTTTTTTCCTGTGTATTGCCTATCCTTAATGACATCCAAGTAAAAACTACCTAAATCAACAGAACAAAAATTATGGATTTTCTGATATACAATATGAAAGTCATAAGCATGATAGCTTGTCATAATATCTGTTTGTAACAATTGCGCACGTTCCACAATCCACCTGTCTAGGGCTAATAAATCTTCTGTTTTCACCTGATTCGTCTTGGGATTGAAATCATGTAAGTTCGCCAATAAAAATCTTGCCGTGTTGCGAATGCGTCGATACACATCACTGATTTGTTTTAAAATATCATCAGAGATGGCAATTTCTCCACGGTAATCGGCAGCAGCCACCCAAAGACGTAAAACATCTGCACCCAGAGAATTAACCACTTGATCTGGGACGACAGTGTTGCCGAGAGATTTTGACATCTTATGACCCGAAGCATCTACCGTAAAACCATGCGTCAATACTTGCTTATAGGGAGCAACTCCCTTCATCGCAACCGATGTTAAAAGCGCAGAATGAAACCAGCCTCTATGTTGATCAGATCCTTCCAAGTATATATCTGCAGGAGATTGCAATTCAGGACGTTTATCCAATACAGCGAAATGCGAAACACCGGAATCGAACCACACATCTAAAGTATCTGGGCTCTTCTCATAATGTTTGGCATCACTTCCTAAAAAGTCTTCTATTTTGAGTTCATGCCAGGCATCAATGCCGCCTTTTTCAATGATTAATGCTACTTTTTCAAGCAAACCTTGCGTATTGGGATGAAGATCACCTGTATCTTTATGAATAAATAGCCCCATGGGCACGCCCCAGGTGCGTTGTCTTGACACACACCAATCGGGTCTGTCTTCTATCATGCTATAAATCCTGGCTCTACCCCAATTTGGGATCCATTCAACGGTATTAATGGCCTTTAGCGTTTGATCTCGTAAACCTTTTTGATCCATGCCGATAAACCATTGTGGCGTTGCCCGAAAAATTAAAGGCGATTTATGTCGCCAGCAATGCGGGTAACTATGAGAATATTTTTCTTCGTGCAATAATGCACCTTTTTCTTTCAGAACCGCTATGATTTTGTCATTGGCCTTAAAAATCTGCTCATTAGCAAAGAGGGGGGTTTCGGGTAAAAAACAACCATTGCCACCCACAGGGTTGTCTATTGGTAAGTGATATTTGATGCCTAAAAGATAATCATCTTGTCCATGTCCAGGTGCTGTGTGCACAGCACCCGTGCCTGTTTCTGTGGTGACATGATCACCTATGATAAGGGGCACAATACGATCATAAAAAGGATGTTGTAATTTTAAACCCTCAAGTTCCGAACCCTTACACTCTGCCAAGATCTGATACTTCTCAACACCGAGACGCTTTACAGTAGATTCCAGCAAAGGTATGGCCAATATGACATTTTGCGCTTTTTCAAAAGCAGAAGCTTTTTCAAGATGCACAAACCCATATTTAAATTCAGGATTCACTGCCACTGCTTGGTTAGCAGGCAAAGTCCAAGGTGTGGTTGTCCAGATGACAATGCTCGCGGGTTTGTCTTTTAGCATTTGCGCAAAAGCATTCTTACCTGTCACAGCACTTTGCAAGACTTTAAAGCCAACATCAATGGCTGTGGATGTTTTATCTCGGTATTCCACTTCTGCTTCTGCCAATGCAGAGGCACAATCCAAGCACCAATGCACAGGTTTATACCCTTTGTGTAAATGACCATTGTCTGCAATCTTGGCAAGGGCTCGAATAATATTGGCTTCATAGACATGATCCATCGTCAAATAGGGATGAAACCAATCTCCCAACACTCCCAAACGCATAAAGGACGTTCTTTGCGCATCAATTTGTTTTACCACATATTCACGACAATATTGACGAAAGGCCTTAGCATCAATTTTGGCACCCGGCTTGCCATATTTCTTTTCAACATTGAGTTCGATGGGTAATCCATGGCAATCCCAGCCCGGAATAAAAGGCGCATCAAAGCCACTCAAACGTTTAGATTTCATCACAAGATCTTTTAAGATTTTATTTAAGGCATGCCCAATATGAATATTTCCATTCGCATAGGGCGGACCATCATGCAAAATAAATTTAGGACGGCCTTTCGCTTTTGCTTGTTGCTTTTCATATAAATGCATATCATCCCAATTTTTTAAAATAATAGGTTCTCTTTGGGCTAAATTGGCCTTCATGGGAAAATCGGTATGAGGCAAATTTAAAGTGTCTTTGTATTGTTCAGTCATGGCTACTCACTAGTACATGGTGAGGACGTAAACCTGTGATAAATAAGGTGGCAATATAGGCAAAACCACCGGCCAAAATTAATGCACCTAAAATCATCACGCGATTTACGATATCCATGCCAAACCATGCTTCAAGAGGTGGATTAAAATACAGAATAACCACTGTCATGCTGCTTAAGGCTAAGCACAATCTTAGCAAGTATAACATCCAGCCTGCTTGGGCTTGCATGATGTTTCGTCGCACCAAACCAAAGCCCAATAAACCCGCATTAAATAACGCAGCAATCGATGTTGCTAGCGCCAAACCGCTGTGCGCCCAAATAAATACAAAAGCGACACTGAGCACAACATTTGCAAGCACGGTGAGCATTGCATAATGCACAGGCGTTTTAATATCTTGTTTTGCATAATAAGCAGAGGCAAAAATTTTCACCAACATAAATCCTAAAATCCCCAATGCATAGGCCATTAAGGCAGGCTGACTCATAAGCACATCTTGATCTGTAAATTTTCCAGATTGAAATAAAGTGGTTAATAGAGGCCCGGCTAAAAGTGTTAACCCTAAAGCTGCTGGCAAGCCGCCTAATAATACCCAGCGCATCCCCCAATCGAGTGTGGCTGCAAAATGATCATATTTTTCTTCGCTATGATGCTTCGATAAACGTGGCAAGACAACCGTAGCCAAGGCAACACCAAAACCTCCCAAGGGAAATTCCATCAAGCGCTCTGCATAATACAACCAAGATACAGAGCCCACAGGTAAAAATGAAGCAAAAACAGAACTTAACATTAAATTTAATTGATTAACAGAAACCCCAAGCAAGGCGGGCATCATTAATTTTAAAATACGCTGCACGCCCTTATCCTGCCAATGAATATCCAAACGCGGAATCAATCCTAATTTTTTTAAAAACGGCCACTGAAATAAAAGTTGAACTAAGCCCCCCAATAAAATGCCCCAGGCAAGAGCGGTAACAGGCTCGCTTAAATGCGGTGCTAAAAAAATAGCGCAGAGAATCATAGTGATATTTAAAAAAACAGGGGTAAATGCCGGGGCTGCAAAACGCCCATAGGTATTTAAAATGCCCCCTGCAAAAGCGGTTAAAGAGATAAACAATAAATAAGGAAAAGTAATGCGCAGCATTTGGCTTGCCAAACCTAATCTGCCACTCTGCAAATCCGTATCCAAAAACCCGGGCGCAAATATACTGACAAATATAGGCGCTGCAAGCATCCCCAGAATTGTCACGCCCGTTAAAACTGCTGCCAAACACCCACAAACACGATTAATAAAAATTTGAACTTCTTGCGGCGTTTTTTGGCTACGGTATTCTGAGAGCATGGGCACGAAGGCCTGTGAAAATGCCCCTTCTGCAAATAAACGTCTTAAAAAATTTGGGATTTTTGATGCGACAATAAAAGCATCATAGCCAGCAGAAGCCCCAAAAAAATGGGCAGCCACCATATCCCTCACAAACCCCAGGATACGGGAAACAAAAGTCATTCCGCCAACTACGGCTGTGGATTTCAACAATTGTAGGCTCAACGTTCTACCCTTCGAAGGCTCTCTTGCACTTGTCTTGTACTCCTCGACATAGTACCCTGGGACTCAACTTAATTCTAGGATCCAGCGCAATAAAAGAGCAGCTTAAATGTACCCTAGCATCGAAATTCTTAGCTCACACCAAAAACGCTTCCTAGCGGGCTATCCTTGGGTGTATGCTAACGAACTTAAACAAACCTCAGACTACAAACATTTAAGCCCTGGGACCCTGGTGACGCTTCATCTTGAGGGTAGGCCCTTGGCTCATGGTTATGTCAATCGTCACTCCTTGATAGCGTTTCGTGCACTTACCCGCGACACTACAGAATTGATTGATGCGGCTTTTTTCAATAAACGTTTAAAAGATGCATTTGCTTTACGTCAACAATTTTATCCAGAGCCTTATTATCGACTCGTTCACGCCGAAAGCGATGATTTGCCAGGGCTGATTATCGATAGATTTGATGATGTTTTTGTATTGCAAATCAATACTTATGGCATGGAGCTTCTGGTAGAACCCCTGGTATCCGCATTACAATCACTTTTTTCGCCCAAAACAATTTTGCTTACTTTTGATTCCGCCATCAGAAAATCAGAAGGTTTAGATATCAAAGAAAGTATTTTGATTGGGGAAAAAATTAAAAATTTATCTGTGATTGAAAACGCAACACCTTACACCATAGACATCAATTCCAGTCAAAAAACAGGCTGGTTTTATGACCACCGCGAAAACAGGCAATTAATTGCCAAATTATCTCAGAATAAATCTGTCATTGATTATTTTTGCTATAGTGGTGGCTTTAGCATTGCAGCGGCCCTTGCAGGCGCAAGCCATGTGACCGCCATCGACCGCTCAGCAACCGCCTTAGAAAATGCAAAACGTTCCGCGCTTAGTAATCATATCCATGAAAAATGCACATTTGTTTGTAAAGATGTTTTTGATGATATGGATGAGCGAATCGCCAAAAAAGAAACTTTTGATATTGTCATCCTAGACCCCCCGGCTTTTGTCAAATCTAAAAAAGATTTAAATGTAGGGCTGAAAGGCTATGAAAAATTAATCATGAAGGGTGCTCAATTAACCTCTCCCTCAGGCTTATTATTAATTGCTTCTTGTTCATATCATGTCAAAGCAGAGGATTTAAAAGTTTGTCTTGTTAGAGGATTACATAAAGCAAAAAGACAGGGCAAAATTTTGCAACGTCTGGAAGCAGGATTTGATCATCCCATTTTACCCATCTTAGAAGAATCCAGTTATCTTAAGGGTTTTCTTGTTCAGATGGATGGTCATTAAGCCTGTATCAAATGCCAGCCCGCCATTGCTTTTTGGGCTATAATACTTTATCTTTGCTATTTTCTTTTCGGAGACTTTATATGCCATGGCAGCAGGCCCCAACAAAAATCACGCCGCAGTCTTTTCAAGATCTCTTTGAAAACCGAATCCCTTATTTGGAAATAAATGATTTTTTTAGCCTTGAGCAATGCAAAACCTTGCATGATCATTTACTGGCGGTAGGGCTCACTCCTGCTTATCTCAAAGACGACACAGAGCCGCATTCTTTTTATCTGTTTGATACGCATTATTTTTATGAAACAAAAACACCAGAAGAATATTTTCTAAAAGCAAA
>CAZCHZ010000028.1:0-10832 GCA_964498615.1 uncultured Legionellaceae bacterium
GCTTGTTTAAACTAGGATCCACTGTGATTGTATTGCTAGAAAAAGATGCCATTACCTGGGATATATCTCTTAACGCAGGCACAACGCTTAAGTATGGGCAGCGTATCGGGACATTTAAATTACTTCACTTATAATTTTTAAAGACTTGGTTTTTTCATATCTGTTAATGCTGCCAATCCAGCAAATTCCTGCACAAATGTTTGCATCTGACGGTTGACATTAGGATCTTTCTTTTTTGGACCATGTTCACGATGTGTGGAAAAAGTTAAAGGCTGTGAAGCTGAAACAGATGATCGATCTGCAGTCTCTTGTCCAAGACCAGCGCCTGATATCGCTTCCGATCTCACTTGATACATGAAACCTTTTTTCGTATCTTTATATTCACAAGGAATACCACTGTGCTTTGCGATTTTCCCCACCAATTTATCGAAGGTGTTTAAATCAATATTTCTGGTATTTCTAGTGTCTGTAAACCAAGAAACGAAGCCTTCGAGTTCTTCTCTATCTTTTTGCGCATTATCCGCCTTAGCCACTGGTTTCGAAACGGTTGCTTTGGGAACAATAACTGGTTTTGCGGTTTCCGTTGTTGGTGTTGGTGGTTTTGGTGGAGATGTCGGCAAAACGGGTTCTGCATCCTTTAATGGGGCAAGTTCATTATTTTCACCACGTTCTTTTTTATCTTGGGTTTCCACGGGCGCTTTAATTGCGCTTTTAAAATCTTTGTAACATTCACGCAGAATATTCAAAGCATTTGCAAACTTGATAAATGCAAAAATTTCTTTTTGCAAAAGCGCAGGGCTACCCGCTATATATGGGTGCTCTGATAAAGCAACCCTTTCTTTCAAGAAACACAATAAATCAGTAATGCTTTGATCAAACCGTGCCTGCAAGCTTTTTTCTAATTGTAGAATAGACTGCTGGATGTTTTCGGTACTTGAATCTAAAAGCAGATTATATAATGAATAGTAATAAGCGCTAAATGAATCATCAACTTCGTGTTGACGCAGAATCTCACAAAATTCTTTGTAATCATTATCATCCATATAACCTTTTCGTTCGCAATGATAAGTCTTGACTAAATAACGATGTGCGGTGCTTAAAGTCCAGCCCGTATCTAAAATACGTTGACAATAGTCAAACGCTTTTTCATGAGAGCATGCAACACCCGTACCATACCAATAACAGGACACAAGCTCTCCCAGTATCATTTCCTCATTTGAATGTTCCGCTTGCCTAAGATAGGAAAATGCTTTTTCAAGATTAATATCAATACCACCCTTACCAAAGCGGTATATGGTGTTTAAATAAAATGCAGCTTTTAATGCTCCTCCTCGCAGAGCATTTTCCAAATAATTTATCACTATAGTAATGTCGCATTTTAGATTTTCGCTATAACAGAGCAAAAAATTACCATAGAATGACAACCCTTCTGGATCTTTCAAATCAGCTGCGAATTTGTAAAAGCGCTGGGCTTGGACTAAATCTGGTGCACGTTTCAATGCTACATAACCATCCCGATAACATTCACCCAATAGTATCGCAGCCACAGCACGCCGAGCTAAACTTAATGCACTATTTGAGGTAGATTGCAATAAATAATTTATGCCATCTTGATATTCTTCAAGGGATTTTGCATGTTTTGTATAAAATATACCCGCATATAAAATTACGTCAGCGTAAACCTCCGAGTCACGATATTGTATGGCTAGTTTCAAATATTTATCAATCATTTCAGGTGCAATGCTTGATAAATAGGGCTCTGGTAGTTTCTTTTGAAAATACCAGCAAATAATGGCAAGGCCCGCGGTTTCAGATCCCTTTTTGGCGGCATCTAATAAATTGGGCAGTGTTTCTTTTGGACTATCCGCTTTCAAAAATTTATCTTTATAATTAAGAAAACTAAAATACCAATATCGTCCCTTTGCTTCAGGGTGTTTTTCTGAAGCAAGCTTATAATAATGCAATGCTTTTTGCTGATCTTTAGCAATGTCATCTCTACCAAAAAAATATATTTCCCCCACTCTAAACTGCGCAAAACCACAATCTGCATCTTTTGATACCATGATATCAATACATTTCAAATAGTAGCCTAAGGCTTGTTGATAAGACTTAACGCTATAATAAAAATCCCCCAAACAATCATATGCCCTTCCCAACATGACAGCATGGGATGCATGTTGGCTATCTTTATGCGCTACAATTCTTTCAGCATACGCCTTTGCTTTGGCTAAATCTCTTTTTCCTACTTTACCTTCAAAAAGCATTTGCATGGATGTATACAAATGAATGAAACTATTCCTTCTCGCAAGCACGTTCCGCCATTTAGGCGCATCTCTTGGAATGCTTGTTCTGTTCGCAAAGTCGTCTTGCATGGTTGGATCGCCAAAATAAGCACCTCTCACATGCCAACCGTTTGCACGCTGTTCACTGAAATTTTCTTTTTGCGCTGGCGCTGTTCGTATTTTTTTCATATGATAACAACCCAAAAAATACTCTCTCGCGCCATTACTTTCCGGGAGACCTGCTAATAACTGTGGGTATTTTTGAATATATGCTAGTTCCTGCGTGAGCCCAGTAACCATTTTATCAATATCCTCAACAACCGAAATAAATAGTTTATGATCAGCAGGCATATTGCTAATTTTGTCCAAAGCCAACAAATCAGTTGTTTTAAATAATGTTGCCATATGTGCAGGCATTTTATCTTTTTTCGTGGTTGGCTTTGCAAGTTCTGCTTGTTCATACCAAAACACAGCGGCATTCGGCGCATCAGCTGCGAGACTTTGTACATGGGCGAGAGCACTATCCCTTCCTTTTCCTTTTTTTGATTTTTGATTCTCTTTATTAAAAGCAAGAATGGCTAAAGAAGCCTGCAACCAAGCTTTGGGGTTATAGGTTCTAGTGACATCAACCCGTGCTGGCATATTTTCAATATATTCAGGTAGAGATCGCAAAAATTCATCTGCTTCCTTCATCTCTTTAATACTATCGCTATGTTTCTCCTGTAGGTATGCTAAATAATAGAGCGCACAGAGATTGCCTTGCTGTGCAACCTGCAAAAATAATGGAAAAGATTCTGCAAATTGACCGGATTCAAATAATTTAATGCCTTTATAAAAAGGGTGTTCTGCGATATTAAAGCTCATTCACTTTCCCCTGATAATAATATAATTCTGATGCACACAAATATGTTATTTTATTACTTTGTGAAAATGCTGTCAATAACGAGATAGGTCGTTGGGGGATATTACACCATTATGGGGCATTTACAGCCTTCGATGGCCGTGATACAATCATTACCAGAAAAAGTTTATACATTAATTACTTGAGAGGTGCCACTATGTTATTTTACGCAAGAAAAGTCGGTGATAAGTTCGAATTGGTTACATTTTCAGATACAGATAAAAGACCCGTCCCTTGTCCTTTTAGGCGTCTGGCGGGTGAATCCAAAATCAAACGAGAAACACGGCGCATTGCACACAACCTGGCTCTTTATAGCGCTGGATATTCAGCACGAGAATATAAAGGTAGAACTGAAATTCAAGCGCGACTTTCTGAACGTTTTGAAGATACACATTTTAACAAGAGAATTGATGAAAATAGTGTTTATTTAGTGGAACATACACCCGGAATTTCATTCAACACAACAGCATGGACACCAATTCGGTACGTACTGAACGCTGGTAAAACTCTAGTCAATAAAGCAGCTTCTTTTGTTAATTTTGTTAACCAAAAGATGACCGGTAATGAACCTGTATTTGAAATACCTAGGCGTCTACAGAATCAATGTCAATATACTGGCAAATACACTATCCAGCCCGACAAAGCAAGCACAACAGAAGAAACTAAAATGGCAGCTGAGGCAAGTAGCACACCTACTGTAGCAGCACATCGCCCAACATCACAGAGCAGTGCTCCTGCATCTACATCAGAAAAAGCACCTCTGCTCCATAAATATCCATCATCAACATCCTCAGCCTCGAACACACAACTAGGGGAACCCTTAAGAAAAAGAAGACCCAGTCAATAAATTTATCTTTTATAAGAAGTCTTAGGCTTTAGAAGTCGAGAAGCTTAAGACTTCTTCTATTTTTTTGCTGCCTAATTTCAACATTAATAATCTATCTATACCAAGCGCGACACCTGCGCAATGCGGCAAGCCTGCTTCTAGGGCTGCAATTAAGCGCTCATCAATGGACATTTCTGGATAGCCTAATTTTCGTCGTTCTTCGGTATCCGATTGAAAACGTAAAGCTTGTTGCCTTGCATCTGTTAATTCATGATAACCATTGGCCAACTCCACGCCTTTTATATAGACTTCAAAGCGCTCAGCAACTTTTAGCGTCGATGTTTTTTGTTTGATTTTCGCTAAGGCTGCTTGGGTTTCAGGATAATCAAAAATCATGATAGGCGCATCATGCCCCAATTGTGGTTCTATGACATGTGATAATAAGATATGTAAATAATCATCTCGATTTAATCCTGGGCTATCAATCTTAATTCCAAGCGCCATCACGATGCTCATCAATTTTGTCGAAGAAATGGTATGCGGATCAAAATCTACATATTTTAAGAATAAGTCTTGATAGCTTATCTTTTCAGCAGCCGGCACTTGTAAGACCGCTTGTAAAAATAAATCCATTTCATCCATTAATTGATGATGATCAAATCCTAATCGATACCATTCCAAAATGCTAAATTCAGGATTATGAAAATTGCCTGTTTCTCCATTACGAAATGCTTTACAAATTTGGTAGATAGAACCCCCACCCGCAGCTAACAAACGTTTCATGCAAAATTCAGGCGAGGTTTGTAGATAATAACGTTCAGAATGTTCTGCCTTCACATCTTTTGAATACAAAGCAGGAATGGGTGATAGATGCAGATCAGTTGCGGCTCTTTTGCATAACAAAGGCGTTTCGACTTCAAGTACTTGTCTTTTTTTAAAAAAATCTCGAATATCTGCCAATAATGCAGCACGGGCTTTTAAGGCATCCAGACTGGCAGTGGGTTTCCAATCCTGTTGCAAAACTTCATTTGGCGCGAGAGACATATTCGCCTGTGCGGGTATCTACCTTAATTTCCTCGCCAATTTGCACAAAGAGAGGAACACGCACCACTGCCCCAGTTTCGAGAGTGGCAGGTTTTCCGCCCCCACCAGAGGTATCACCCCGCACCCCTGGATCGGTATCCACAATTTTTAAGACGGTAAAAATAGGTGGCGTGATGATTAAAGGCGCATCATTCCACAGTGTCACCATACACATATCTTGTTCTTTTAACCATAATTTACTATCACCGACTACTGATTCATTAATTTCATATTGTTCATAAGTATCTGGTGCCATAAAATGATAATGATGACCATCGAAATATAAAAATTGTAGATCTTTTTCTGAAACATCCGCCGATTCCACGGTATCTCCTGACGTTAAAGTGCGCTCAAGTACACGCCCTGTTTTTAGATTGCGAACTTTAATTCGGTTAATGGCCCGACCTTTTCCAGGTTTGACAAACTCATTTTCTAAAATAACACAAGGATCGTTATCTAAAATAATTTTTAAACCGCTTTTAAATTCATTGGTGCTGTAAAATCCCATATGACTTCCTTCAAAGGCTTCAAACTTCTTCACTACTGATAGAGGTGGCTTTATCAAAGCCCTTGGGTAATTTCTGACCCCTATTCCCGGGTTCCTTAACATACTCTTTTAATTCATCCCCGGTCAATAGCAATGTTTTCTTAGACGTCACAATGGTAAGTGGTTTGCTGCCCTGTAATACTGCCACACAGAGTACGGTACAATCTTTGGGCACACCCATTAATTTATTGCCCTTGCCCTTGGCAAGCTTGGGGATTTTAGAGACGGGCAGCACAAGTAAACGTCCTTCATCACTCAAAAAAGCCAAGCGGGTTTTAGGATTCTCATCAACTTTCATTGGGGATAATACTTGTCGACCTTCTGGCACCTTGACCACCATTTTCCCATTGCGATTTTTACCTAATAATTCCTCAAAATCTGCTACAAATCCATACCCTGCATTGGACATCATCAGGACACGGTCTTCTTTCGTGCCCATCAGCATCGCTTCGAAAGTAGCACCTGGAGGCGGATTCACATGACCTGTTAAAGGTTCACCTTGTCCACGCGCAGAAGGCAGGGCCTGTGTAGAAAGGGTATAGGCTCTACCCGTTGAATCCAGAAATACCAATGCTTCATCGCTTTTCCCGCGCACCAATGCTTTAAATTCATCTCCGGTTTTATAGCTTAGGGTTTTAGGATCAATATCATGACCCTTGGCACACCTCACCCAGCCCTTATTGGATAAAATCACGGTGACAGGTTCTGAAGAAACGCGCTCAGTGATAGCCAGCACTTTGGCTTCTTCGCGTTCAACCAAGGGCGAGCGTCTTTCATCGCCAAAGTTTCTCGCATCCTGCTCTAATTCTTTTTTCACCAAGGCCTTTAACTTTTGTTCGGCGCCTAAGGTTTTCTCCAGGAGTGATCTTTCTTCGCTTAAATCATGTTGCTCTGTTTTAATTTTAATTTCTTCTAATTTTGCTAAATGCCGCAATTTTAATTCCAAAATAGCTTCGGCCTGTTCTTCGCTTAAACCAAATTTTTTGATAAGACGAGATTTCGGATCTTCTTCATGACGAATAATACGAATAACTTCATCAAGATTTAAAAAAGCAATTAATAAACCATCCAGAATGTGTAAACGGGCAAGTACTTTAGCCAAACGGTGCTCTAAGCGCCGACGCACCGTTTGTATGCGAAAAGTTAACCATTCACTCAAGAGCATTTTCAAATCATGGACTTTGGGTCGACCATCTAAGCCAATAATATTCAAATTCACACGATAACTACGTTCCAAATCGGTGGTGGCAAACAAATGTGCCATCAGGGCTTCTATATCTACACGATTAGAACGGGGGCTGATGACTAAACGGGTTGGATTTTCATGATCGGATTCGTCTTTCAAATCTGAAACCAAGGGCAGTTTCTTTGCTTGCATCAATTCTGCAATCTGCTCTAGCACCCTATCACCAGATACGAGATGCGGCAGGGCAGTGACAATAATATCCCCTTCTTCTTCTGTATAAATTGCGCGCATCCTTAAACTGCCATTCCCTGATTCATACAGTTTTATGATTTCGCTTTTCGGTGTGATGAGTTCTGCATCTGTTGGAAAATCCGGTCCTTGAATATGTTGGCATAAATCAGCAATACTCGCTTGTGGGTTGTCTAATAAATGCACACAGGCTGCTGCCACTTCTCTTAAATTATGCGGGGGAATATCCGTTGCCATGCCTACTGCAATGCCTGTGGTGCCATTTAATAGAACATTGGGAAGACGGGCAGGTAATATTTTAGGCTCGTCTAAGCTGCCATCGAAATTGGGGATCCAATCAGCTGTCCCAAAACTCAATTCTGATAATAAAATTTCAGCATATTTAGATAATTTGGCTTCTGTATAACGCATGGCAGCAAAGGATTTTGGATCGTCAGCCGATCCCCAATTACCCTGGCCATCGACTAAGGGATAGCGATAGGAAAAAGATTGGGCCATTAACACCATGGCTTCATAGCAAGCCACTTCACCATGCGGATGGAACTTACCCAAGACATCCCCAATGGTACGTGCAGATTTTTTATATTTCGCATTGGATGCCAGGCCTAATTCCGACATCGCGTAAATAATACGACGTTGCACAGGTTTTAATCCATCGCCGATATAGGGCAGCGCTCTATCCAAAATCACATACATGGAATAATCCAAATAGGCGCGCTCTGTAAACACTTTTAAGGGTTGTTTCTCAACGCCTTCAAAAGAAAGTACTTTGCCATTGGTTTTGCCATTACTGCTATCTTTACGAGTGCTGTCTTTGCTAATGCTTTCATCTTTGCTCGTTTTATTAGCTTTGCTAGCCTTGCTGCTTTTGTGCTTTTTGCTACCTTTTTTGTGTTTAGACATCTGCTAAATTACCTTTACTTTCTAACCATAACCGTCTGTCATTGGCGCGTTTTTTACCCAGCAGGAGATCCATGATGTCCTTGGTATTATCCCCATCTTCGATGGTTAATTGTACCAAACGACGCGTGTCAGGATCCATCGTGGTTTCTCTTAATTGCATGGCATTCATTTCGCCCAACCCTTTAAAACGTTGAATGACAATTTTTGTTTTGGATTTTTCCGCAGCAATTCTATCTAAAATACCGTCTTTTTCTTCGTCATCTAAGGCATAATATACCGACTTTCCTGCATCAATGCGATAAAGAGGAGGCATGGCAACAAAAATATGTCCGGCTTCCACCACTGCTGAAAAATGTTTTAAAAACAAAGCGCATAATAAAGTCGCAATATGTTGACCATCAGAATCGGCATCTGCGAGGATACAAATTTTGCCATAGCGCACTTTTTCAAGAATGGTTTGTCCTGGATCTACCCCAATGGCGATGGCAATGTCATGCACTGTTTGTGAGGCCAACACTTCTGAAGGCGACACTTCCCAGGTGTTTAGGATTTTGCCACGTAAAGGCATCACCGCCTGGAAGGAGCGATCGCGCGCTTGTTTAGCAGAACCGCCGGCTGAATCTCCTTCGACTAAAAATAACTCGCATCTCTCTGGTTCTTGCGAGCTACAATCTGCCAATTTCCCAGGCAATGCAGGACCACTGACGATTTTCTTACGAAGCACCTGCTTGCCTGCACGCATACGATCGGTTGCATTTTGAATGACGAACTGTGCAATTTTTTCGCCCTGTTGTACATGTTCATTCAACCACAAACTGAAGGCGTCTTTGACAACCACTGTCATAAAAGCAGCGCTTTGTCTTGAAGATAATCTATCTTTAATTTGACCTGCGAATTGTGGATCTTGCATTTTCATAGACAATACAAAATTGATTTTCTCCCAAATATCTTCCGGGACCAATTTCATACCACGAGGAATTAAATCGCGAAGCTCACAAAACTCTCGCATCGCATCCAGTAAACCAGAACGCAAGCCATTGACATGGGTACCCCCTTCTTTGGTGGGCACTAAATTGACATAACTTTCTTGAAATACTTCTGCATTATCTGGTGTCCAAATTAAAGACCAACTCGCCTCTTCTTCTTTGCCTGATATCGTGCCTTCAAAAGGCTCGTCTGGCACACATGCTTGGCCCTGTACTTGTTCTAATAAATAATCATTTAATCCTGCTTCATAATGCCATTCTTCAGTTTCATCTGTATTTTTATCAACAAAACGCACACGTAACCCCGCACAAAGCACTGCTTTTGCGCGCAATACATGTTTTAAGGATTTAACAGCAATTTTTGGATTATCAAAATATTTATGTTCTGGCCAAAATTTAACGCTTGTGCCTTTTTCAGTCTCTGGCACCTTTCCAATCACCTTCAATTTAGTGACAGGGATACCATGTTCGAAGGCCATCCCATATAAAGCACCGTCGTGTTTAACAGCCACTTCTAAGCGACTGGATAATGCATTAACAACCGATACACCAACCCCATGCAAGCCCCCAGAAAAATGATAATCTTTATGAGAAAATTTCGCGCCTGCATGTAAACGCGTCAAGATTAATTCAACACCAGAGAGTTTATGATCCGGATGAATATCGACAGGCATACCTCGCCCATTGTCAATCACTTCTATTCCACCATCTTTATGTAAAATGACTGTTAATTCTGTTGCATGCCCAGCAATGGCTTCATCCACGCTGTTATCTATCACTTCTTGCACTAAATGATTGGGGCGCGTGGTATCCGTATACATCCCGGGGCGTTTTTTGACCGGTTCTAAACCTTCTAAAACCTCTATGGATTCAGCTGTATAACTTCGTTTCTTTGTCATTCCTTTCCGTACCTTAGCCTCTCATGACCCAGGAGTATAAACGACAATCGGGAAACTTGTCGCCTTTTCCCTCAATAGCGTATACTTCCCAGCTTAGTCTATTCACAAGCCTAAATCGAAAGACATGGCCCGCATTAGGAGTATGAATAATGTTAGAGACACATTTTTATTTTATTATTTTATGTAGCTTACTTGCTTTAGGATATGGATTGTTTGCCGCAAGCGCTGTTTTCAAAACCGCCACAGGTAACGATCGCATGCGAGAAATTGCCTATGCCATTCAGGAAGGTGCCAATGCTTATTTAAAACGCCAATACAAAACCATTGCGGTTGTGGGCTTGGGCGTTGCTATTCTACTGTACTTTTTGCTTGGGACTTATGCGGCCTTTGGCTTTTTTATTGGGGCAATGCTTTCTGGTATTGCCGGTTTTATTGGCATGAGTGTCTCTGTGCGCGCCAATGTCAGAACAGCTCAAGCAGCCACCCAAGGTTTACAGCCAGCTTTAAGTATTGCCTTTAAAGCAGGGGCTGTCACAGGGCTTTTGGTGGTGGGTTTAGCCTTGTTGGGTGTAATTCTTTATTACCAGCTCTTAAAAACACTGCATGTACCGGAACGTGATGTAAATGAAGCCTTGATTTCCTTAAGTTTTGGTGCTTCGCTGATTTCTATTTTTGCCAGATTAGGCGGCGGTATTTTTACCAAGGGAGCGGATGTCGGCGCAGATTTAGTTGGAAAACTTGAAGCAGGGATTCCGGAAGATGATCCACGTAATCCTGCGGTGATTGCAGATAATGTGGGCGATAATGTCGGCGATTGTGCAGGGATGGCTGCAGATTTATTTGAAACCTATGCGGTAACCTTGGTGGCAACGATGTTATTAGCAGGGATACTTGCGCCAGCCGCCATGAAAGAAACCTTGATGCTTTATCCTTTAGGGATAGGCGCAGTGTGTATCATCGGTTCGATTAT
>CAZCHZ010000029.1:0-10812 GCA_964498615.1 uncultured Legionellaceae bacterium
GGCGCCAAATGGCAAAATTGGATATGCAAACTTAAAAATTGGTGATTCTAACATCATGCTCAATGATGAATTCTCGGAATGGAATGCACGTGGACCACAGTCCTATGGCGGTTCTCCTGTGAGCATTCATTTATATATAGCCAATGTCGATTCCGTTGTGAAAAAAGCAGTAGATGCTGGGGCAAAGATTACTCGACCTGTAAGCGATAAGTTTTATGGCGATCGCTCCGCTACCCTGGAAGATCCTTATGGACATCATTGGCATGTTTCAACACATATCGAGGATGTATCCATGAGTGAACTGAAAAAAAGATCATCCACCGAAGGCAAGAATTTATCCAAGTTAGTTGTTGCTAACAGGCAGTCCTAAAGTACGAAAGTACGGGAGTTTATTTAAAGGAGCTAGCAATGGCCAGAACCCCTGCGGAGATTAAAAAAGATACTGAAAATGCAGTTCGGCAATATGCACTCAAGGAACGCAATGATGTCATCAAGAAAATTGATGCATTTAATGCCAATGTTAAAGACGGCAAGCTTTATGGTGGCCAATTGGCAAAATTGGCCGAGGCAACCACAAGAATCACTTTAGATTTTACTGATGCGCAGGCATACGAAGCACTTAAACAGTTGGCCGCAACATGCGATGAACAGATGAAAATTTTTAACAACAACAGTAAACGTGTCTTAGCAGGTCAATATTTGCGCTCTTTGGCATTTAACTTGCGGTGTTTGGAAAATAATATGTCAGGTGTGAGTAGTCGCTTTTTTCAAATAGAAAATGCACAAAAACCTGCTAAAGTCGATACAGATACTTTTTATAATGGTACGCCTTCGGATGGTTCTCAAGGCTCTCAAGGCTCTCAAGAAAAAGATTCTACAACAAGAATCCCTTTAAAGAAGACTGACAGTAAAGGGAATGTGGCTGACCAAGCAGGACTTACTTTTCATTATAAAGCACAAACATCAGCGTCTGCTGTTACCAAACAGGATTCTGCTGATAAAAAAACAGCATACGAGGAACGCGAAAATCGTACACCTGATAAGCGCGTGACAACGTCTCATGTTGTAAGAAAAAGAAAAAGAGACTAAAAAACCAAGGGGACCAAGTTTAGACAGGGAACATGGCTTTGTGGATACCAAGAATGTAAAGCAAGATGATATTGGGTTACAGGGATGGTAAAGCTTTTATCAAGCATTGCCGGCATTTTATTTATGTTCGGTTCTACTTGTTGGGCGTCGCATCAATATTATCTTGGTGTCAGTGTAGGACCGGAATATGCGCAATTTCGACAAAAGGCCCATATTGTAAGCCCTGGTCGTTCCGATATTATAGATAAAACACGTTTTGCGGGAAAGGGGGTTTTTGGTTCAATTTTTGTTGGCGTTCAAAAATATTTTTCATTGGATACTTGCAGAGAAGATTTTTTTCTTGCTTGCGAATTTAATTTTGATATCAGTTCTGTCACTTTTAAATCTAGTAATGATGAATTTGTTCATCAGACATTCAATAAAGCAAAATATGCAGCAAAGCATAGTGTTGGCTTAAGTTTATTGCCAGGACTCCTTTTGAATAATTCAACTTTGTTTTACGCCAGATTAGGAGGGCTGAGTCGTAATTTCAAAATTATTACGACTGAAAATACTTTGCCCAATACAAATAAAAATCGTTATGGTTTTCGTTATGGTCTTGGTATACAGCAATGTCTTAGCGATCAGTTTGCATTCAGATTAGAATATTCTCAAGCCCTATACCAAAAAATGAGGATATTTGGTAATGATGCTGCGGGGGGGGTTACCAAAAATACCTCTATCGCTCCCCAAACTCAAAAATTTGAAATTGGTCTTATATATAATTTTAATTAATTTTAAGAATAAGTAAGCCGATTGATGTATAATTGAAGTTGGTAAACTCTGTACCTGAGGTAGTGACCCATGTTAAAAAAAGCATTTAGCGCATTTGTGTGGATTTTACTTTTTCAAGTGGTTGCTTATATCCTCGGGCAACTTACGAAAATGGACCTGCCTTGGTATCAAGGGCTTCATAAATCAATATTAACACCCCCGGACATCGTATTTTCCATTGTATGGGGCGTTTTATATGTCATGCTTGCGCTCGCCGGGTGGTCATTATGGTTAGAGCGAGAGCGCGCTTGGGGAAGGCTAGCGTTCTCCTTATATTGGGTGCAAATCGTCTTGCATTGGGCTTGGACTCCCTTATTCTTTACCTTTCACTTTATACAGCTTGGATTTTACTTGATAGTGCTTGTGCTTTTGATAACTTTTATTATCATGCTGATTAGCTTGAAGTATTTTAAATTGACAGCAACGATGTTGTTTCCTTATTGGTTGTGGTTATTATTTACTGCCTATTTAAATTGGGTTATTTTACTGAAAAACTAAGGTGTTAAATCTTGGTATTAAAGGATGATACATGATAGATTTTAAAGAAAGTATCATCAAAACTTATGGTGCCAAGGGTAAAGCTTGGCTTGATGATCTCCCTAATGTTGTTTCGAGGCTTAGCCTGTTATGGCATTTACAGGATCTCAAGGTCCATGAAAATCTTTCATGGAATTATATTCTGGATGGAATGCAAAATAATCAAGCAATCATATTAAAGATTGGTTTGGATCTCACAAGTGTAAAAAATGAAGTTGCAGCGCTCAAGGCATTTCAAGGTTATGGCGTCATTAAACTATTGAATGAGGATTTGGCGCAAGGTGCATTACTCGCAGAAAGAGCTGTTCCGGGTAAATCTTTAAAAAGTTTATTTCCAGAGCATGATATAAAAGCTATGCAAATAGCCTGCGATATGATTGATCGTTTACATCAGGCGCCTATCCCGGATCATCATCATTTTCCAAAACTTACAGAGCTCTTGCAAATTTTGGATAAAGATTGGGAGCTTCCTAAACAACATCTTTTAGCAGCAAGGGCCTTAAAAAATACTTTACTAAAATCAACAGAGAAAAATGTCTTGTTACATGGCGATTTGCATTACGACAATATACTCTCGAATAAAGAGGGTTGGGTTGTGATAGATCCCAAAGGTGTGATAGGCGATCCCATATTTGATAAGATTGGATGTTTGCTTCGCGAACCATTACCCGAGCTTTTAGCGGTTGCAGATCTGCCTAAGCTATTGACTGCGCGGGTTAAACAAATATCACAGCACTTTAAGGTAGATGCTAAAAAGGTTTTTGATTGGACATATGTACATACCGTGATGGCCATGTGTTGGTGCATAGAAGATAACGTCGATCCAGGTAAGATGTTAAATTTTCTTAAGATATTAACCACAATCATGGATTAATCATATATCAGCTTTTGATATTGCGAGTGCATATGCATGGGGGGCCTGTGACTTGACCCCCGTTACTTTTAATTTTTTAGGCTTTTACAGATATTTCTGTAGATGTAGCAGGACTAGAAGCTCGGGGACTTTTTCTAGGACTTTCTATATCCCAATCTGATTCAGCTCCTTCATCTGCTGGACTTTGCGTTGTGCTTGCATGAGAAGGCGAAGTACTGTCTTGAGTTGTAGAAGCATGCACAGTAGATGCAGGGCTATTTCCCCAATTTTCTAATAAATTTTCACGTTCATCTTCCTTTTCAGCGATTTCTACATTTGTACTTGGTTTCTTTTTGAACAAAAAGAATACCTCTTGTCGGGATTTAAGCCAGGCTTGGCACCACAGTTCTATGTCTGGTTTGTCTTTATCTAGTGCTTCCGCAATGCGCTTTTGGTGTGCTGAAATTTGACCTGCAAATACAGCATATTCCTTTTCTTTAGTAGCAAATTCGCTATCAAATTTATCCTCTGGCAGTTTGATTAATTGAGATAATTCTTCTTGAAAACTGCCAATGCGCCAAAAGGTGATCAATAGGCTTGTGATCAGATCTGGAAAATTGGCTTGTACAGAAGTTTGCGGTTTCCCTTCTCGTGTTTCTTTTTGTCCTTCTGAAACTCTAAGCTCGAATGTTTTAATCAAGGATGGAGAAGCACCGCGGTCTGTTAGCCATGTGATGCAATCGTTAATCAAGACCTTCGATTTTGAGTCTAAAGCATTAATTTTTTCTAGTGTTGAGCTTGTTTCGGTATGAACATCTTCTAATATCGTTGCCATGTTAATCTCCGTTTGAATATAATTATTTAAGCGCAATAGCGCTATTTACTATAAATAAAGAGCATAATATCACAATTTAGTAAAATAACATACTGGTTGTATTATCAGATTACTTATTTCAAACATTATGACAATCTCCGCTCATATGTTATTTAAAAAATTAAATGAATAGTATATTGCGTGTATATGCAATCAAAACTCTTAAATTTTCAATATTTCCATTTATGATATTAAATTTTACATGATAATCGATGTCTAGAACAAGTGTTCACTTATCTTCTATAATGATGAGGTAAATACTTACACATTGCAGAGGATCTTATGTTTCGTTTGGGCCTTATTATGCGATATATTGGTTATGCTATTATTTTATGTTTATTGTTGTATCCATCTATTAGTTTTTCACAAAATGATCTTGAATTAGTCTTCTCCCCACAAGACATTTCCAAGCGTTTGACGGAAGTGGCCGCAAAAATTGACCAAGATTATCAGGGTGAGGAATTGACTTTAGTGATGATTTTAAAAGGGTCGATTGTGCTGACAGCAGATTTAATGCGTCAATTAAAGACTCCTCTTGTGCTTGAATATATTAAAGCAACCAGACATGATGCAAATGGTCTACGTACTGAAAAGTTAAGGTTGGAAGGCATAGAAAAACTAGAGATAAAGGGGCGGAATATTTTGTTAATTGATGATGCTTGCGGTACAGGGGAAACTTTATCTAGTATCATACATTTACTTGAAGAACAAAAGCCAAAAAGTCTTAAGTGCATGACAGCCATTTTGTTTGTGAAAAATGGTAAGAGAAATGGTTTTCAACCGGATTATTGGTTATATACCTTGGAAGATCGCTATATTGTTGGTTATGGTATAGATCATAAGCAACATTTTCGCAATTTGCCCGGTATTTACGAACTTAAAAATTATGAGTGATCTGGCCTTTTTAAAGAATTAAATCTTAGATGCCACCTGAACTTTATGTTCATATATATCCATAAGATGAATCATTTCCTTTGCATGGGCCAAGAAGTGATGTCTGTTCGTGCCAGTGATAGACACTTTCCATGGTAAAGAAGCTGTTAAGAAATTATGATGTACACCATCTACACGAAATTCAAAATGTAAATGATCGCCAGAGGCCATCCCCGTATGCCCAACATAGCCAATCACATCGCCTTGTTTCACCATCTTGCCTACTTTTAGGTTTTCTGCAAAACGAGATAAATGTGCATAAAATGTTGAATGCTTGGTGTTGTGTTTTAATTCGATAGCATTTCCATATCCTCCACGTGTGCCAGCAAACATCACCTTACCATCCCCAACCGCTAAGACAGGCGTACCACTGGGTGCAGAGTAGTCGACGCCCTTGTGTTGATGGAGTTTATGTAGAATGGGATGTTGTCTTGGACCAAATTGAGAAGTGATTTTTGTAAAATTCACAGGTTTACGTAGATAAGCCTGCTGTAAACTATAGCCTTCTGGTGAAAAGTAAGAAGTATTACCTTTATGATCTGTATAACGAATGGCTAAATGTGTGATGCCATCATTATTAATTTCAGCCGCTAATACATTTCCCGATTCAATTTTCTCTCCATCCAAAAATCTTTCTTCGAATAAAACGCGAAAGGTGCAATTAGACTTTAGATGAATATTGATGTGGAGGTTCCAAGAGAAAATTTCTATTAATTGCGAAATAACATGGGCATCCAAGCCTGCACGTTTGGCAGACGAAAGTAAACAATCTTTTACTTTTCCTTGTGCAAAAGCAAATTGATGTTCTAAAGGCAGTTGTTGCTGTTCCACTTGAAACCCAGTTTCAGTGCGCAGCACCTTAACGGTATTGGCTTTAGAAATATCAAATACGATAGATTCTATTGTTTTATGAGGGCCTATAGTAAGTTTAAGCGTTTTCCCAGGTTGTAAAACAGCAAAATGTTGCTTTGCTGATGGTATCTCCAATATAGTATGCAGATCTTTTTTGGACAATCCCTGTCGTTTGAAAATTTTCTCCAAGGTATCTTTCTTTTGAATTTTTACTGTACGCAATTGTCCTGGCAGAGATTCTTTTGAAAGCGCATTGCTGTTGTTTTCTGTTACGTCTTCGACAGATTGTGGCATGCTCGCCAAAGAAGGTAAGGTAAGAGGGAAAGCCGCAATTTTATGCTTTTTGTGTGTATGATGTTTGAAGGCGTATCCAACAATGATGCATACCACTGTGATACCTAAAAGCATCAAATGAAAATGATGCTTCAACCTTGATGGACATTGATTTTCAAGCATTGTTTTATAATTCATTGTCATTTTAGCAAAATCGTACAGTTATCAAGAATAATATGCATTTTGTATATAAGCTGTGCTCGCCATCTAACATTATCCAAATCTCACTATGAAAAGTAATTAGGTACAATTACCATATTCTCCTCATCATGGGAACCTCTTTTTAGATATTTACCAATAGAAAAATATAGGTCGGGTCAAAGTTCGCCAAGAAATCATAGGAAATAGGCTATAATAACAAGAAGATTTAATCAAGGTAACGGACTCAAATGTTTATATATGAAATTATTATTGCCTTTGATTTTTTTGATATTTATCTTAACGACAACCTGCATGACAGGATGCGTTGTGTCCGCACCTAGTAAAAAAGTATTTACAGTTAAAACGGCTTTGCATAAGGAATTGAGGCAGCAACCCCTAACAATTGAAGGTGAAGTACCACTTTGGTTAAGAGGTTCTTTTGTTCGCAATGGGCCAGTTCACGTTGAAATTGATGGTGAGGCGCCCTTGCATTGGTTTGATGGTTTAGCCATGATACATGGTTTTAAGTTTGATAAAGGAAAAATTTATTATTCCAATCGATTCTTAAGAACGGATGCCTATCATCAGGTTTTTGATAAAGGGAATATCAACTATCTCGGTTTTGATAATCCACGTTCGATGTCAATGCTCGCAAAAATAAAACTCTTTTTATTTCCAGGCAGCGCGCCCTTTTGGGCGAATGCCAATGTGAATGTTGCTCATGTCGCAAATCAACGTATTGCTGTGACAGAAATTCCTTCTTCCATTCGTTTTGATATTAACACGATGAATACCTTAGGACCCATTCAATACCAAGATAATCTGCCACAGAAAAATTGCTTTGAATCCGCACATATGCAATTTGATAGGCGGAAAGGTGAAAAAATTAATTACATCGTTAAATATGGTTTATCAAGTGATTATATCATATATAGACTTTTGCGATCCAGTCCTGAATGTGTAAATGAGATGCCGGCACGTGAAGTTATCAGCAAATTAAAGGTGAAGCGACCTGCTTATATGCATAGCTTTGCGATCACTCAACATTATATTATTTTAGTTGAATTTCCCTTCCTGCTTAATCCTTTAAAGTTGATGTTTTCTTCCAAACCCTTTATAGAAAACTTTGTATGGCAACCAGAGCGTGGTACAAATTTTCTCATTTTCGACAGGAAAACGGGCAAACATGTAGCAACCTTGAAAGACAACGCTTTCTTTGCCTTTCATCATGTGAATGCTTACGAAAAAGGTGAAGATATTATACTAGATATTGTTACTTATAATGATGCTTGTATCATTCAAGATATCAAGAATCTTGATCAAGAATCTTCGCGCTATACAGACAGAGAACTTGGCAACTTAAAAAGTAAGTTAATACGTTATACGCTTTCTATGGATACAGAGTGCGTTGATTCTACGGTCATGTTGGAGGGGTATTTTGAATTTCCGCGCATTAATGAAACCCATAATGCCTATCCCTATCGTTATATTTATGGTGCGGATCCAAGACCACTTGCGAGATCGAGCGGTCTCAGACCATTGTATAAAATAGATACGCGTAGTTTAGAAAAAATACTTTGGCAAGAAGCAGGCACGCTTCCAGGAGAGCCTGTATTTATTCCTGCAAAAAATGCGAATGATGAAGATGAGGGGGTAATCATCAGTCTAGTATTAGATCTGCATCAGAACAGATCCTTTTTGCTCGTGTTAGATGCCAAAACTTTTCAAGAAATCGCGCGTGCAGCTACCCCTTTTGCTATTCCTATTGGGCTACACGGACAATTTTTTGAATAATTACCATTGGCATATTGCGCTATTATTTATCGTTGTAGCATGATATCATTCATTCTAATTAATACATAAACGTTACTGAGTTTTAAGATAGGTGATGTATGTGGTTAGACTTAAAGCCCCTGCGATATAATAGAGATTTTCGCTTTCTATATTTAGGACAATCTGTGTCCTTTATTGGAAGCATGATCACCTATGTGGCCCTGCCATTTCAGGTTTATGAACTCACACACTCTAATCTCGCCGTGGGTATGTTAGGAGTAGTAGAACTGCTGCCTCTTCTTATTACCGCCTTCATAGGTGGGATTTTGGCCGATAGTATGGATAGAAAACTCTTATTACTGCGCGCTGAAATGGCTTTATGTTTGGGGACATTTCTGTTGGTTGTGAACACACTTTTACCTAATCCACATGTATGGTTAATTTTTTGTATTGCAGCTTTGATGTCAGCGGTGAATGGCCTGCATCGTCCTGCATTGGATGCGTTGACACCGCGACTTGTAAAACCCGCAGAAATTCACGCCGTCAGCGTATTATCAACATTTAAGTTTAGTCTTGGCTTAATTGGTGGACCTGCCTTAGCAGGATTTTGCTTATCAACCATTGGATTAGCCTGGACTTATGTCATTGATTTTGCCACGTATTTCTTTTCTTTATGGGCATTGTATAACATGCACAGTATGGGTCCTGCAAACGAAAAAGAAGATAGGCCCACCATCAAAAGCACACTTGAAGCCATTCGCTATGCCACATCTCGCCAAGAAATTTTAGGGACTTATCTCGTCGATGGTGTTGCGATGATCTTCGGTATGCCCAATGCACTATTTCCAGCAATTGCGGCTTCTTTTGGAGGCGCCAAATCGATAGGCTGGCTTTTTTCAGCAGGTGCGATTGGTGCATTATTTATCAGTCTTTTTAGTGGTTGGACCCATAAAATTAAACGACAAGGTGCAGCCGTTGTCTGGTCGGCTTTGGTTTGGGGAATGGCGATTGTTGCTTTTGGTTGCTCTGATCAGTGGCTATGGATGCTATTTTTCTTGAGCTTAGCAGGTGCTGCTGACAGTGTCAGCGGCATGTATCGTATGACCATTTGGAATCAAACGATTCCCGATAAATATCGGGGACGTATGGCGGGTTTGGAAATGATTAGCTATATGACCGGTCCATTATTAGGGAATGCAGAAGCGGGCTTAATTGCTTCTATTACGAACACACAGTTTTCAATTATCTCTGGTGGTCTTTTCTGTGTGGTTGGCGTTCTCTTATGTGTTTTATTTTTGCCGCGTTTTTGGCAGTACCGACAAGTTCATCAAGAAAATACAACGTTAGAGACCGCAGAGGATAAATCAGCCGCGAGTTTTGTGTAAATGCAGAAAAGTTAGTTTTGCTACTTTAGGTTGGTTTACTATTGAAACAGATCCAAAGATATCCCATAATCAGGCCATGAATATTCTCTGTGTGATCCCCAGTCGTATTGGCTCTACGCGTACCCCTAGAAAGCCGCTCTTGCCTATTCAGGGTAAGCCTATGGTGCAAATGGTATATGAAAATGCCAGTCGTTGTCAGGCTATTTCAAAGGTGATTGTGGCAACGGATAGCCATGAAATTGCCGATCTCATTCATTCTATTGATGGCAATGTGATGATGACAGATGCCGCACTTCCCACGGGAAGTGATCGTGTTGCAGCGGTTGCAAAACATTATCCAGACATGGACGTGGTAATTAACTTGCAAGGAGACGAGCCTTTTGTGAAGCCCATCATGTTAGAGCAACTTGTTGCGCCCTATCTTGCAGGCGAATCCCCCGATATGACGACCTTAGCACATGAATTACATGATAAATCAGATTTTCATAATCCAGGGGTTGTGAAAGTAGTCACCGATTTACAAGGTAATGCGCTATATTTTTCTCGTTCTCTTATTCCCTATTTTAGGAACGATCTGAACACGGCTGTTTATCATCATATGGGGATGTATGCTTATCGTCGTGATTTTATTTTATTATACCCCACCTTGCCTCAAACACCTCTTGAAAAAACAGAATCTTTAGAACAATTAAGAGTGCTAGAACATGGCTATAAAATTCGGGTATGTTTAACAAAAGAACGCACATTAGAAGTGAATACCCTGGAAGATTATGCGAAAGCGCAAGAATTTGTCTATACTAGTTAAATGTTAGAAAAGTTCAAGAAAAAACATATTTATCCTATATCTGATCATTATGATGGGAAAACATTTTTCAATCCCAATCTTAAAATTAAAAAAAGTTTAAAGCAAGCCTTGCAGATGATGCATGACAAAAAGATGAAAGAAAAATGGCCTGTTTTTGTTAAAAATACAGCCACAGCGATTTTGGCAAATGATTTAACGTTTAAGCAATGTTATATTACCTATATTAATCATGCCAGCCATTTAATTCAATTAAAAAATTTAAATATTTTAACGGATCCCCTTTATGCACGAAAGGCGGGGCCGCTTTCTTTAATTGGTCCTAAACGCGTACGGGACCCGGGGGTGTTACTAAAAGATTTGCCGCCAATCCATGTCGTTTTGGTGAGTCATAATCATTATGATCATATGGATTTATCAGCGCTTA
>CAZCHZ010000030.1:0-10793 GCA_964498615.1 uncultured Legionellaceae bacterium
GAACCGACCGCAGTTAATTATTTAAAAATAATGAATAAACAGTTAAATAAGTTGTTGTTATTGCTTTTTTTCTACTGCTATCAGAACTATGGCTACGATCTGGACTATCCTTTTGCGCTGTTTGCGTTATTACGGATTCACGAACTGGCGCTGAAAATTGCAATTTTCTGATCACTGTTGAAGGCGCTGGCTGTGTTTCTTTCGAATTAAAAAAATTTCCGATATTGTCCATCATTGCTAGTAGATTAGCATCAGCAGCATTGTCTAGCGCTGCACGCCTTCCTTCCATAGCTTCCTTTTCTTCACTAGACTTTTTTCTTGGAGCATCAGGACATTGTTTTGGTTTAAGACCAAACTTACTATTCGATGGAATTTGGGCATTGTAACTTTCTCTTTTAAAAATTTTACGTTTGATATGTTTTCTAGGTTTGCTGTTTTTCATCAGAAATACTCCGGGTATAATTATTAATTAGCGTGTACATTCCCTGTTATTATTCATTTTCATCTTGAAAAATATATGTAGTATCTGGATGCCAGCCTACGCTGGCATGACAAAACATGGCGAAATTTTAAGCGATCTCATTGGATAATACAAGAGCTACGTAGTAGCCTATATAATTTGCAACTACACTGCTTTTTTGCAGGTTTCGCAAACACCATAGATACAAAGACTATGATCAGTCATCTCAAAATTCAATTTTCTTGCAATGGCTTCTTGGCGCTCTTCAATCATCGCATCCACAAATTCAGCCACTTTGCCACATTTAATGCACACCACATGATCATGATGCTTGCCATCATCCAATTCAAATACAGAAAAACCCCCTTCAAAATGATGACGAATGACAATCCCTGCGGCTTCAAATTGTGTTAGGACGCGGTAAACGGTTGCAAGCCCAACTTCCTCTTCGCCCTTGCTTAAAGATTTATAAATATCTTCAGCACTCATATGACGCCTAGGATTGGTTTCCAAAATATGCAGTATTTTGGTTCTAGGACCCGTTACCTTAAGCCCGGCTTCTTTTAATTCACGATTGCCCACTTGTATCTACCCGTTTATCTTTCATCTTTAACTTTTAAAAACCCCCAAGGTTCGCTATGATAGAAGGCTAAAGGCTCCGCAAATCTTATTTAGAGGTTTAACTTAAAATGAATCGTCTTAGTCAATGCCTAATCTTATCGCTTTTAGGGCTACATTGCCTAGTTTTATCAGGCTGTAGTTTCCCGCCCCGTATTTATCGCATCGATATTCAACAAGGAAATCATGTCACGCCAGAAATGGTGGCTAAATTGAGAAAAGGCATGTCCAAAATGGAAGTTCAGGAAGTGATGGGTACACCCGCGCTTACCCATGCCTTAAATAATGATCGTTGGGAATATTATTACTCTCATAAACCTGGTATGGCACCACATAAGAAAGTGGAAAAACATTTTTCTGTGATTTTTAGTAATGGACGTCTTCAAAGTTGGGGACAGCATCACTAATTTCCTGGATCTCCGCTTTTGCGGAGATGACGAGGTGTTTGCTTTTTTGCAAGCCAAGCCGCGCGTAAGGCGCGTGCTTTTTCCTTGGCGCGAGCACGACGCGCTTCTTTGGGATCAATCACTAAATCACGATAAATTTCTATACGATCTCCTGCTTGTAAAACAGTATCGAGAGGCATTATTTTTCCAAATATACCTATTTTACCCTCTACCCACGGGATCTCTGGTTGCTGCCTTAATGCATCCATCAGGGAGATACCAAAAGGCAGTTGCAGGGCCAATACCTTTATGCGATTGCCCTCATAATAAGCAAATTCAATATCTATCAAACTACTTTTCAAGTTATTTGCCTCCATAGACAGTTGCTGCTCTTTCACTAAATGCTTCCACAAAAGTGCCTGTCAGTCCTTGCAATATGGGCCCCGCTATTTTATCCAATAAACGATTGGAGAGTTCAAATTCTAGATCAAAACTAATTTTACATCCCTGTCCTTCTTGTTCGAAACGCCAAGATCCAGAGAGATGACGAAAGGGACCTTCTAATAAACGCACATCAATGCGTTGATAGGGATAAAGTAAATTAATGGTACTAAAAGATTGTTGAACACCTTTTTTTGCTAATTGAATACGGGCACGCACTTCTTTGGCTGTGCGACTTAATATTGTGGCGGCCTTGCAACCCGGTAAAAACTCAGGGTATTGATCGATGGCATCCACCAAGGCATACATTTCTGCTGGGCTATAAGCTAGCACAGCGCTTTGCTTAATTATTGTCATACACTAGAGCACCCTATTCGAAAATGGCCCTTTACGTTACAATGCCCGCACCATGTCTAAAGAATCGCGAGACAAAAACCTTAGTACTGGCAGACCTATTGCCGTCAATCGTAAAGCATATCACGAGTATACACTCGAAGAACGCTTTGAAGCAGGTTTGGTCCTAGAAGGCTGGGAAGTCAAGAGTCTGCGAGCGGGCAAGGCCCAGCTCACGGATGGATATATTTTATTCAAAAAAAATGAAGCTTGGTTGATAGGCGCCCAAATCACGCCTTTGCTTTCTGCTTCAACCCATGTTCATCCGGACCCTGGCCGTACTCGTAAATTGCTCTTACATCGAAGGCAAATCAATAACTTATTGGGGCTTACCCAACGCAAGGGTTATACCCTTATCCCACTTTCAATGTATTGGTCTAAGGGTCGTGCAAAATTAGAATTTGCACTCGCCAAAGGGAAAAAGAAACACGATAAACGCGAGGCTGCAAAAGATCGGGACTGGGCTAGAGAAAAACAAAAATTGAATAAATTGTCAAGGAGAAGCACTTGAACCGCAAGCATAGGCTGTGCCCAGAGAATTCTGGTAAACTAGAAACTCTGATATTGCAAAAAGGTATTTAACTGAATGAAAAAGCCCTTTTATCAACGTTTGTACTTTCAAGTACTCTTTGGCATTGCACTCGGTATCTTTCTTGGGCATTTCTTTCCCGATACAGCGACAGCGCTAAAACCGCTGGGGGACGGATTTATACGTCTCATTAGAATGATGGTCGCGCCCATTATCTTTTGCACCATTGTTGTGGGTATCGCCAAAATGGGTGATATGCGAGAAGTCGGACGTGTGGGCTTAAAAGCTTTATTATATTTTGAAGTGGTGTCTACGATTGCATTATTAATTGGTTTGTTGGTAGTAAATATCTATCAACCTGGTGTCGGCATGAATGCAGACGTTTCCAGTTTAGATACAGCTGCTCTTGCTAGCTACACAACTGCCGCGCAAAATTTAAGTACCATCGATTTCCTTTTAAATATCATCCCGCTCACTGCAGTGGGCGCCTTCGCCAATGGTGACATCCTGCAAGTCTTACTCTTTTCTATCATCTTTGGTATTGCACTCTCACAATTTGGCGACAAAGGAAGATTATTAATTAAAGTCATTGATCAATGCTCGCATGTATTATTTGGCGGGATCGGCATTATTATGAAAGTCGCACCCTTGGGCGCCTTTGGGGCCATGGCCTTTAGTATCGGTCAATATGGTTTTGGCACCTTGTTGCCCCTGGGCAAATTAATGATCAGTGTTATTTTCACTTGTGTCATCTTCATTGCGTTTATTTTGGGACCCATCATGCGCACGATAGGTTTAAGCCTTTGGGGATTCATGAAATATATTAAAGAAGAAATTTTTATCGTCTTAGGCACCTCTTCTTCCGAAACCGCTTTGCCACGTATGATTACAAAACTCGAAAACATGGGTTGTGCCCAACCAGTAGTGGGCTTGGTAATTCCAACGGGATATTCTTTTAATCTTGATGGCACTTCGATTTATCTTACCATGGCGGCCGTTTTTATTGCCCAAGCCACCAATACAGAATTAAGCTTTTATCAACAATTGTCTTTATTAGGCGTATTGATGCTCACTTCTAAAGGCGCTGCCGCCGTGCCAGGAGGCGGATTCGTGACCTTGGCCTCCACACTTTCTTCGATTGATACACTGCCACTGGCAGGATTGGCACTATTATTAGGCGTTGATATTTTCATGTCGGAAATTCGATCGGTTACCAACCTAATCGGAAACGGTGTTGCAACGCTTGTGGTTTCTAAATGGGAAAAAGCACTTGATCTGAGAAAAGCACGCCGTACCCTAGAGGGCGAAACTGAGATGCAAGCAGATGAACCAGAAGAAGTGGCTGATGATGAGATGGAAGATGATCTCCCTATTCCTAAAAATAACCGTACCATGGATTAATGATCCCATCACTCATTTCATAAATTTTAAATAAAAACATGAGGTGAAAAGCACATGTCCAGCACTGCAACTGAAGTAAAATTACATAAGAAAGCATTCGCAACAATCAAAGAACTTGAAATAAAACAGAACGCTGAAGAAAAATATAGAAATGAATTGCTAAAAGTTGTGAAAAATGAATTTCTAAGTATACTTTCATTAAATAATATATTTTTTGACAAAAGCGCTTCTCAACATCATAGCTATTGGAATAAGGAATATAAAAGTTTTCTTAAAGATGTCAACAAGTATAATGTCGACGATCTCAAAGGCTTGCGACAAGAATTGCATGATTGGATTTCAGATATTTACTACAATTTCTTCGATGCTCATGTAATTGTTTATATTTTTCATCTTTTTAGACTTTTTAACGCTAATAACCAAAGGCTTACAAATGTTTTGTCGCAGGAAACATACCCAACACCTTTGCGTTTTTCAAAAAACGATGCATCAAGGATGAAATCGATAACACAAGGCGAGGGGGCAAGTCTCTACCTTGATACAAATGATGTCCCGTGTAGGGGCCGGTCCCCGTGCCGGCCCTGTTCCAAAAGAAATGAAATTGGGTTCTGCAATAAAATGAGTGGTAGTCCTTAAAAAGAATCGAGATGGCGGGATTCATAGCAAGGGCCGGCACGGGGACCGAATCTAACCAGACGATGTGATTTCTATTAGGAATATAGAATTTTGTTTGGCTATTTAGCTTTGGCATGTTTTCAAAATTCTCCTTTTACTGGATGAGCGACAATATCTGCATGTGCGGTTTTAGGTGTCATGTCTTTTAGCAAAGCTGACTCGTTAAAGGGCAACTGCAAACGTTTTGTAGGTTGAAGTCTCCGAACTTCTAATCTATCTTCAAAAACCTCGACTTCGATAGGCATGCCCTCCCTAAAATGTGGAATGTCACGCATTATACCAGCAATGCGTATCGTCTGCTTTGACGAAGAATGATATAACCCAAAATAAATGAGCAAAGCGAAGCCAACAGAATACTCAATCGCAACAGATGTCCATAGGCCATTCTCGCATCACTAAAAACCAGTGTTCCCATAAAAAGACTCATGGTAAAACAAATGCCACAAAGTACAGCGACACCATAAATTTGCAGCCATGAAAGTCGAGGGGTCAATGGAATAGACCCCTCTATCCAATAGAGGATTTAAATAAATCATTTGTCGCGTTGTTCTGAAATAATGCACAATGATCTCCTTTGTTTTTAAAGCAATTAAAATAGAAAAATATTCCTGTAACACTTGCCATCATCAAGCCGTAGGTTATTTTTCTGATGAGAGGTGAATTCCATAAGGCTGCCCCCGGGCCATGGATTAATTTTAACTCAATATTAAATTTATTAGTTAAGGATTTTAGTTTTTTATACAAGTTAAAAGATTTTGAATTTTGTGTTGCAATATAAAATGCAATTTTTTTAATTTCAGGGCGGTGTTTAATATGTTGCACTAATGCATCCGTAAGAACCTCTGAAGCATAGCCTTTACGTTGATGTGGTGGATCAATATAAAGATCGATATAATAAAAATCATCATCCGCATCACGTTCTATTATAAATAGCCCAACCATTTCTTGATCCTTATACAAAGCGGCAGCATAATTAGGCGCTTCAAACTTGTAATATATTTTTAAGGCCGCTTGAATTTGTTCTCTTGTTTTCCAAGACAATCCCTTTGCCCATCTCTTGACTTCTGGTTTGGCCATAATATTGGCCAGTATTTGAACATTCGCGTCGTTAATAGGCCTTAATGCTAAAGATTTTGTATAAATAGTAGTGTGTTGATTGGAATTTTCAATATTCCTTTCATCAAATTCTAAATTTTTCTTTCTTAATGATAGTTCACTGCAAATTATACTCATGATATTTCCTCAATGTTTATTTAAAAAATCATCTTAAAATAATTTATTTCTCAAAATCTACCCGCGAAATTGCCCCTAGTTTTTTATACAGTATTACAGGTTTGTATTCAAATATTGCTAAGATCGGCTACCCTTGATATAGTAGTTTAATATTTATAGTTAAAAACAAAATTTTTTTCAATAGAGGCAAATACGCGCATGAACATTAGTGATGAATTCATAGTTCAACCCTGGCAAAATGGTATTAAACTTATTAAACCCTCAAAATATTCTAATATTGGAGCGCTCTCTGTTGGTGCTTTGTTATCACTACCCTTAAATATTTTTTTTGTTAACAAAGCAAGTGAATGTTTAAAATTAAACGAAGCCACCATGAAAATATGTGGGCTACAGTCCATAAAAGACTGTATAGGAAAAACCATGCGTGCTATTGCAACTAAAAAATCTGCTGAATTTTGCATTCGGCATGATCAACAAGTATTAAAAACCTCTAGTCTCAAGATTACTGAAGTCCCACTTCAACGATTAGATGGAGAAGCTTATCACATTATTTCCTTTAAGTTCCCCTGTTACGACAACAATCATAACCTTATGGGAGTTTTGGGTTGTTCTTTTGCAGCTGGTATACCTGGTTATTGTAATTTATCGGAATCTCTTACATTAATAACTCAAATTGGATTTTTGAATGCGAGCCCCCGCTCATTACTTCCAGGCATCCCAATAGATGGAATTTATCTTTCAAAACGCGAATCAGAATGTTTACATTATCTCATGCGTGGTAAAAGTATAAAAGCAATTGCTTGTTCTTTGGGTTTGTCAGTTAGAACCATCGAACATTATTTGGATAGAATTAAATTTAAAATGAAGGTTCAGTATAAATCTGAGCTTATTGAAAAAGCTTTTCACTATTTTGAAGAGGACAGAGGTCATGTCTAGACACGACCCCTACTTTGACGAAGAATGATATAACCCCAAATAAACGAACAAAGCGAAGCTAACAAAATACTCAATCGCAACAGATGTCCATAGGCTATTCTTGCATCACTAAAAGCCAGTGTTCCCATAAAAAGACTCATGGTAAAACCAATGCCACAAAGTACAGCAACACCATAAATTTGCAGCCATGAAACTTCATGAGGCAAACCTGCTAAACGCAATTTCACAGTTAGCCAAGTTGCCATAAAAATACCGCATTGTTTTCCAATAAATAATCCCAGCATAATCCCCATGGGCAAAGGATCAAGCAACACTGAAAATGAAAAATCTTTAAAAGAAAACCCAGCATTGGCAAAAGCAAATAAAGGGACAATGCCATAAGCGACATAGGGTAGCAAAGCTTTTTCAAAAACCTTTAATAGACCCATAGGAATACAAAAAGCTGCCAACACACCTGCCACCGTGGGATGTACGCCAGAATTTAAGACCAAAAACCAAAGTAAAATACTTAAGAAGATATAGCCCATGATGTTTTTCGATCGCATTTTATGCATGTTGATTAAACCTAGAAAAACAAATCCCGCCAATACAAGATAAACAACTGAAATTTCTTTGGCATAAAATACTGCAATGATTATTACCGCAGTTAAATCATCTAATACCGCCACCGTCAATAGAAATATTCTTAAAGCTTGCGGAAGTTTCTTACCAAAAATCGCCAAAGCACCTAAAGCAAAAGCGATATCCGTGGCCGTTGGTATTGCCCAACCTCGCATATTTAAAGGATCTTGATAATTGAATAATATATAAATACAGGCAGGCACCACGACTCCCCCAAGCGTTGCTATCAATGGCAAAGCCCTTTGCCTTGCCTGCGACAAATGCCCTTCTTTGCATTCTCGTTTTATTTCTAATCCCATTAAGAAAAAGAAAATTACCATTAACCCATCGTTTATCCAAAAATCCAACGGCTCTCTGAATATAATGGGCGTATGAAATAGTTTTTCATAGAAGCTGTCAAAAGGTGAATTGGCAATCAAAAGCGCTAACATCGTAAACATCATCAGTATAATGCTTGAAGCAGCTTCGAGGTTGACAAAACGACGGATAAGCGCGTACATCTCTATTCTACAATCCTATTTAATCCATTTTTTTCTTTTAAACCACAAATATAATATGCACTCAATAGAAAGCATAAACAACAACAGGGCGGGCAAAGCATACTCAAATTCTAAACTCGGAAAATTTTTGAAATTCATCCCATAAAAACCGACAATAAAGGACAAGGGCATAAAAAATACAGAAAACAAAGTTAAGACCCTTACCACTTCACTGGTTTGATGAGAAGCCAAGGTTAATTGCAAATTAATAAGATTATTAACATTTTCTAAAACTTCCTCTGATAAATAATACTGGTTTTGCCCTAATTCATGCACCTCATGAAATTTTATAGCACTCAAATGATATCTGGTTTTTAACTTAGGCAAAATATCGAGCGTCATTTTCAGCATACGTCTTATCACCAAAATTTTTCTTTTAAGTTGAAATTTTTGTTGTATAGAAAGCTGAGTGCTTTCAGCCTTAAAAATTTTATTTTCAAACTCCTCCACACTCACCTCACAACGGTACAAGGCCTCTCTATACGTTGCAAAAACACTTTCCATAATGTGAAGTAAAATTTTCGATAAGGCTTTATCACCTAAATCATGTTGTTTTTTTACCCAATTTCGCATTTCTACCATATAGGACAAATCTTTGCGATGTATGGTAATGATATAATTTTGTCCAATAAAAATGGCAATTTTTTGGGTTATCCCCCGCACGGTGCCAGAATTTTTAGCACGCTCATCAAAAGCACGCAAAATAATAAAGATATCTTCTCCGATTTCCTCATATTTAGGCAAATGCTGGGGCGTTAAACAATCGCGCACGGAAGCGGAATTCAAGTTGTAGGTCTTTATGATATATTCTAAATCAGCGCCCGAGGGATCATTGACATCCAGCCAGATAAAAGGGCCGATCTGTGAACGATATGCCTCGATTAGCATAAATATATCCTCCTAGGTCATTATCCATGCTAGAATAAATGATATGAATATACATATTTTAGTCGACGCACAAGAAATCACCTTTAGTTTTATACGATCTCCAGGACCGGGCGGACAAAACGTAAATAAAGTCGCTACTGCTGTATTACTACGTTTTAATGTAAAGCATTCCCCTCTATTATCAGAGCCTTTAAAGCAGCGTTTATTAACGCTAGTGGGCAGAAAATTAACACAAAGGGGTGATTTACTCATTAAAGCCTGTCGTTATCGCTCTCAAGCACGCAACAAACAGGATGCGCTAGAACGCTTGCAGGCTCTATTAACCCGCGCCAGCATGACCCCTAAAAAACGTCGAAAAACAAAGCCCAGCGATGCATCACAAGAACGTCGTTTACGTACAAAAAAATTACACAGTAAAAATAAATCTCTTCGGGCTCGCAAATCTCATCAAGAAGATTAATAGTCCTACCTCTATAATTAGAAGGCGGACTCATGAAGCCCGACTACCTCAAAACATAGCGTTCAGCTGTTCTATGTTAGGATTTAACTATCTACCTTCTTTCTGTGCTTTCTTCGCTTGTTTTTCTTTACGCTTTTCCATGAGGGATTTCCCCTTTTTCATACCACTTTTTTCTTTCTTAGGACTTTTATCACCCATCGTAAATGCTCCTTTAATCAATTAAACAAAGTTCCAGATACCTATATTAATGGGAACGTCTAAATTTATCTAGGGGTTTTGCAAGGGGACTTTCAGGTTTCTTACTTGCTAGGTATAGGAAATAACCGCACCCCGACCTACCAACTATAGGCACTAATGGTATTCACATGCTGTAAAATTTTATTCGCTGCCTCATCTGCACTTAAATGGGTGACATCTAATTCTAATAAATTTTGATGAGATACCTTTAATCTTTTTCTGGGTTCATAGGCTTCAGCTGCATCAGTAATTTTAAAACGTTCACCGCGATCGGGTTGCACAATTCTTTTGGCGCGTTCATTTGAGGATATCGAGAGTCTAACAGGCACAAATAGTGAACCACGTATCTTAGCAGCATTCATTATTTCATCATAGATACGACGATGAAAAGGATTGTCTAACAATTGATTTGTTAGGACATAATGATGCTGTCTATCCTCTGTCATAAATTCTAAAACTATGCTTCTAATCTGATCGATTTTATCTGTAGCAGCATTACTTGCTCTGCCTTCACCATCATTTTCTAATAAACTAAAAATCGGATTGTTAATTAAGTGATTATCTACCAATTTATAACCATGAGATGATATTTTTTTTGCGATCGTATATTTTCCAGTCCCCGCCAAACCCATGATATAAATGACAACCGTTTTTTTGCCCGGATATCCTGAATAAGCATTCATCGCTGTACCATGTTCAGGACAAGCAATAAAAACTACACAACAAAAAATGAACATGCTTAAAAATTTTATACCACTCATTTTATTAGACAATCTCATGTGATCCCCCAATGTAAAAAGCATATGCACTAATTGTTTTAATGCTTAAACACGTAATTAAATATAGCGAATTTAAAAATACTTTATTTGACATAGGAAAATACTAATGGAAGTATGTCTCCCACTTTAATCCTAGCATCTTCAATACATTTCAATAATAAAAAAGCCACGCACCTTGATTAACATTTTATGCTATG